>NZ_CP102278.1:1090000-1390000 GCF_025149915.1 Coprococcus eutactus | reverse complement strand
AGCCTCTGTTACTCTCCGGGCTCTCACAGATTACAAGATCATGTCCATACCTCTGCTCACAGTGCATTGGCTGCAGCAGCTCCACATCTATTCCTCTCTGCATGAGGCAGGTTCGCAGGTATGTTCCATAGCGGATATCATATGATTCATTCTGCTCTCTGCACACTCCATCGTCATTTGGGATCTGTCTATATGTGAATGCAACGTATACCGGCTTGTCCTTTATCCTTGAGTGTATTATGTGGGCAAATCTTGACATTGCCTGATATGTATTGTATAGCGACCTGTCCTCCACCTCATTGGGCACAGTGTGAATACATACCTCCTTCGTGGAATGTGGGAAGAAATAAATATCGCTTAGAGGTTCTCTTGGTCTGTTTTCCATATAATTCAGATATTCATTAAAGTCCGTGCATGATTTTATTTCATCCGCCGCTTCATGAAACAAGCCAGAGTGTCTTTCCCCATTTGCGTTGTGCTTATCAGATACAATCTCATTGTATCTCACCATGTCCTGTTCCGGCATGTCAGCCGCTTCCGTGATCCTGTACGGCCAGCGTACCGGGTCTATTCCGGTGTAATCAAGCTTACTTTCCGGTGCTTCGCCCAGCACTCTCGCTGCATAGGACATTCCCCAATAGTCAATACCTGTGCCACAGCCTATGCTTACCGCCTTTATACTTTCAGGATTATTCATATCTGCAAATATATCTGCGTAGGCTCTTGAGAACTGAAATCCATATGCTCTTGCATACTTCATAACATATAATGCGGTTATATGCTCATCATCATAATCCGCAGTTCCCGAATCGAACATATCATGGAACTCTGTAACAAATCTGAATCTCTCCTCTTCGGAAAGTCCTTCTATGTAATTTTCTAATTCAGTATATACTCTTTTCATGTACTCTCTTAAATTTATAACCGACATGGTAGACTCCTTTCTTCTACATCATATAAAGTATAATATATATTCACTTAATGTTTCAATAACATCATGTCGTTATCATAGCCGGTTTTTTCTCTGTGTATTGAGATACGCAGTCTTCTCGGCTGCTTTTTCCAGATAAAGCTTCGATCTTTTTAGACTATCCATACTGCTGTATATCGACAGCCCATGATCCCACATGTACGTGTCAAGCATTCCCTCCACAGCTTTCCTCATCTGTGACAGATAACTATACGGCACCTCATCAGAATATATCATATCCAAAAAACTGGCAAAACGACTGCAAACCTTATCCGAATCTTCCATCTGGTCACACACACAGACGAGTGTTTTACTTTCATCCGCATCATGACCATCCTGTAAAAATTCCTCATCCACAAACTCGTCAGCATCCAGGTTATCATATATCGGCTCCACAATATCAATATCATCAATATCGAAGTCATCCATATCACCCAAGTCTTCCACATCCGTCATGTCATTCAAATCTTCCATATCATTCGAATCCAAGTCTTCAAGCATTTCTTCTTCAATCTCCTGCATCCTTTTATAAACCTTATCGGACATCCAGTCAGGCTTATTGTCAGGATGCGAGTAGTCAAATGCCCAAACACACCATGATATAATACCTGCATCACATATCCAGCCATCCACAACATACTCGAAAATCAGCGTATCCTTATCATTATTTGATTCAAAATCAATACAGCCTGAGAGCAGATTATCAAATGAACCATTTGGAAGGTTATCCATCAGGAATCCGTATTGGGAAAAATCCAATAAAGACATTCTTATCGCAAGATACAGATACATTCTCACATATCTGCAAAAGCTCTTCTGTTCCGGAAGTGCATTTTCCGCTGTTATGTGTCCCAGCCACATCTTGTACCTATATCCATACCGGTCCATGTCTTCCACGAGCTCTGTTATCAGTTTCTCCGCTTTTTCCTCATCAAATCTGCCATTCTCATCAGTCACCAGCGGTCTGATCAAATTACTTCTTCCACTTGCCTCACATTCAAATTCCTTCATGAGCTTCCTGATATTTTCCTTATTATTTTTTAAGCTGCAATACTCTTTACAATTTTCAAATTTCATTTTCATGCCTCCTTGTTTTTGAACACCAGCCAGGCAAATGGCAGGCGATTCATGTCTGATAAACTTTTTTCTGCTTCACTGTTTCTTATTATAGCTATGTATATATTTGTCTCGTAATATTTACGACATGTTTTAAGATGCTTATAAATGTTTGTGGATTTTTCCAAACCTGTGTGCTATTTTGATGTTCTGGATTGTTTTATATATGAGATCTCAAATGAGAGAATTGCAGAAATTCATTTCTCACGTATTCTCATATAAACAAACTACGGAGGTGATAAATCTTGAAACAGCAGCAGCTGCTGGAGTTATATGATACATACTCGAACAACGTATTCCGTCTCGCTATGAGCTTTTTAGGCAACACAGCGGACTCTGAGGACATTGTTCAGAATGTATATACTAAACTTATAGAAAAAAGCCCACATATATCAAAGGGCAAAGAAAAATCATATCTGCTCACGATGACGGCAAATATGTGCAGGAATCATCTAAAATCCGCAGCGAACCGTCTAAGCAGCAGCTACGAGGAACTGAGCAGCGACTCTATCGTCAGCGGATTCAATATCGAAGAGCAATCCATGTACGAGGCTCTGGGGAAACTCCCTGACTCATACCGCACTGTTCTTTATCTGCACTACTATGAGGGATATACATTTGGAGAAATTGCAAAGATACTTCACCTGTCACCATCTGCAGTTTCAATGAGAGTATCCCGGGGACGAAAAGAATTAAAAGAAATATTGAAGGAGGAATAACATATGACAAACAAAGACAAGATCAGCGATATTGATGATTTTCAAAACTCAAATACATATAACACGTCTGATGATTCTGATGACAGCAAATTTACAGACTTGTACACTAAAACTATGGATAATGTGACTATGTCTCAGGAAAACAAGGATGCTATACGCGCAAAGCTTGCTGAGCAGTCCCAGACTGGAAGATCTGGACGAAAGCTCATCCGCATAGGAAAGTATGCAGCCATTGCCGCCGCTGTGTGCGCAGTCCTACTGTGCATCCCAGCGACAAGGACCACTGTCTCGGCTGCCATCGACTACATTAAGCAGACATTCCACCTAGCAAATGGCACCGAGGTGACATACGAGGAAAACAGCGAGGGAAACTCCATACAGTTCACCATATCTACAGATGATGTCAATGGGTACACAAAAGTTGAAAATGGTCGTCTCTACCTTGTTCTCGGAGATACCAAAAAAGATATCACCGACCAGTGCGGTCCTGACAAATATTTCCGTCATGAGATCAAGAATGCGGACGGCTCACACAGCGTCATCCTCATAGGAGGTACACCTGAGAGCTGCGGATGGGCAGAACTCTTCTTTGACAAGAATGGGAAATATGTATTTAACAACATGAACGTTGAAGACTACAGCGACCCATGGCTTAATGACGCCCTGCATGCTGAGGGTGTTGACACAGGCAATCCTTACCTGGATGATGACCTTTCAGATACATCCGGCACCGCCGCTGACGGAAATGCAACATATATCGAACAGTAATTTTTCCTAATAAGTCATATTAAAAAGCAAAAGATACAAAATTTTCCTAAACAAGCCTTTTTCGATCAAAAAGGGATAAATCATCAAATATTTACCTCATATTTCTCCCTTTTTGATGATTTAACCTTGTCTTAGGAAAATTTTGTATCTTTATTTCTTCTATCATATATATATTTAGGAAAATAATCTCTGAATAGGTATCCATTCCGATCATTCTGTGCCGTGAGATTGATATAGAAATCGCTACAGTCTCATAGGTATTCCCTTGTCCTGAAGGTATCTCTTTAGATCTCCTATCTCAAGCTCTTTATAATGGAACAGAGATGCCGCAAGTGCTGCGTCCGCACCGCCCTCTGTCAGGGCATCATAGAAATGATCCTTTGTTCCCGCGCCGCCTGAAGCTATGACCGGGATGTTCACGTTGTCTGCTATAGTTCTGGTAAGCTCTATGTCGTATCCAGCCTTTGTTCCATCGCAGTCCATGCTGGTAAGCAATATCTCTCCAGCTCCAAGCTCTGCAGCTTTCATAGCCCACTCAACAGCATCTATTCCGCAGTCGATACGTCCGCCATGCTTGTATATATTCCAACCGGAACCGTCATCGCGCCTCTTTGCATCGATGGCAAGCACAACGCACTGACTTCCAAACTTATCCGCTGCATCTGCTATGAGTGTAGGATTGTCTATAGCTGCCGAGTTCACGGATATCTTGTCCGCACCCTCTCTGAGTATCGCCTTGAAATCATCAACTGTTCTGATTCCGCCGCCAACTGTAAATGGGATGAATATTGTCTCAGCAACACGTCTTACCATATCAACCACAATATTTCTCTGATCTGAGGAAGCTGTTATATCAAGGAATACAAGTTCATCAGCTCCCGCTTTGTCATAGGCTGCACCAACTGCAACCGGATCTCCGGCATCTATAAGATTTACGAAATTCACACCCTTTACAACTCTTCCGTTCTTGACATCAAGACATGGTATTATTCTCTTTGTATGCATGCTCTACACCTCCAGGTCGATAAAATTCTTCAGTATCTTAAGTCCAACCTCTGAGCTCTTTTCAGGATGGAACTGACATGCAAATACATTGCCGCGCTCCACAGAGGCATGAATCTGAGTTGAATAGAATGTAGATGCTGCCACATCATCTGGATTCTTCGCCTTCAGATAATATGAATGAACAAAGTATACATATGGGTTCTCAGGAAGCCCCTTGAAAAGTCTTGCCTTCGGATTTACCTCAAGATTGTTCCATCCTATCTGTGGTATCTTGAGCCCCGGTGCATCCGGTATACGAAGAATCTCGCCGTCTAAAATTCCAAGTCCTGTGGCCTCCGGCGACTCCTCGCTGGTCTTGAACAGAAGCTGAAGTCCAAGGCATATTCCAAGAAATGGCTTGTCTGCATCCACAACATCATAGATAACGTTCTCAAGTCCATACTCCCTGATCTTACCCATGGCATCTCCAAAGCTTCCAACTCCCGGAAGTATCACCTTGTCGCTCGCCATGATCACATCTCTGTCTCTTGTGATGACAGCCTCTTCACCCAGATACTGGACTGCCTTCTCAACACTCTTTATGTTACCTGCATCGTAATCCAAAATTGAAATCATCTGTCTCTGTCCTTTCAAAAGTTTTTTCTAGAACCTCAGCTTGCTTCCCTTGCCGCCGCGCTTGCCCGGCTTAACTCTGGTGAAGATTATCTCGTTGTCTCCAACCTTGAAGGTATCCCTTGTGCTTCCCACAAATACCGACTCAAGGACATCGTCACCCTCTAAATTGATGAGCTTGACTCCCGCTGCACCCTTGCCCTTTTCAGGGATCTCGGAGATATCAACTCTTATGTAATATCCTTTTTCTGACTGTGCAATAATAAAATCTCCCTCAGAGAATTTACCTATGTAAATTATATCATCACCGGCCTTTGAAGCGTTTGCAGCACGCCTTGTGGTGTCAAATGCGGAGCCGTCAACAACCTTGGCAAGTCCCTGCTTGCTGACGAACAGCAGCTTGTCCGTCACAAAATGCTCTATGCAATCCATGAACAGAATGTTCTCGTCACCGTTCATGTTGCAGAACTCGAACACCTGGATTCCCTTATCGGCAAGACGTCCTATGAGGCTTCCGCCCCCCTTCTTGCTGGTGTTCTTCTTCGCCTGAAGCTTGATGATGTCGGCAACCTTGATCGTATACACCTGATTATTGTCGGCAAATACTGCTATCCTGTCAAGATTCTGACACTTCACTGCAAATCTATAATCACGGTTTATCTGCTCTATATTCTTCTCGTATACATTTGCATCTACGACCTTGATATAATAGAATCGGTCGAGAAGTACAGCCACATCTGTGGCCACAACCTCTGCCTTCTTCACAACAACAGTTCCATAATTGTGGATCTGTGTTCTTCTAGGTATGGCATATTTTGCCTTTATCTCAAGCATATCATCTATCATCTGCTGCTTCATGGCATCCCTGGACTCCATGAGCCTTGTATACTTCTTGATGAGTTTCTCAGCGTCAGAAAGTTCCTTCTTGAGGGCATTGATCTCCAGACCTATGAGCTTCTGAAGTCTCATGGCAAGTATCGCATCCGCCTGTTTCTCTGTGAAACACAGGAACTTTGCATCCGCCTCTGAGCCCTTGAATCTGAACTTAACGTTTGATGTATCGCCGTGCATGAGACACGCCTTGGCATCTGCAACCTTTGTACTTCCGCGGAGTATCTCTATGATCAGGTCTATGCAATCGACAGCTGTGAGGAGTCCCATCTTGATCTCTCTGATCTCCTCCTGCTGTGCAAGAAGCTTTCTGTACTTCGTGTCATACAGACCGTACTTGAAATCTGTGTACACCTTCAGTATCTTCTTGAGTCCCATTACCTCCGGCTTGCCGTTGTTGATGCAGTTGATATTCACGCCAAATGTATCCTCAAGAGCTGCCTTCTTATATAATATATTGATAATGTTCTGTATCTCCTCATCAGAAGTTCCCTTCTTCACATCGATACACAGACATTCACCGTTCTTGTCTCCTCTGTCCGCAATATCCACGACAGCTGGAAGTTCTCTGTTCCTGACAAGCTCTGCAACAGTATCGAGGAACTTGGCGGTGCCTCCGATCATGGTATATGGAAGCTCTGTGACACAAATACTCTTTCTTCCGTATCCGATATCCCTGACCTCTACCTTACCGCGCACCTTGATCTTGCCAAGTCCTGTGGCATACACATTGTACAGTTCCTCAGGTGTGGCATTGATGATTCCACCTGTGGCAAAATCAGGTCCCGGCATGAGTTTTAACAGGTCCTCAAGCTCTATCTCAGGATCATTCAGATATGCAACAGTTGCGTCTATGACCTCACCGAGATTATGTGTAGGAATATTTGTCGCCATACCTACGGCGATACCGGTTGAACCGCTCACCAGGATATTGGGTACCTGGAAAGGCAGGAAAGTCGGTTCTGTCTCCGTTCCGTCAAAGTTCGGTATGAACTGATCCTTGAAAAACGGAAGATCCTTCATACACACATCCTCTGTGTACTTGGATATACGCGCCTCAGTGTATCGCATGGCAGCCGCACCGGAGCCGTCCACCGCGCCAAAGTTACCGTGTGGGTCAACAAGTGGTATCGGCAGCTTCCAATTCTGCGCCATATTTACAAGTCCTTCGTATATAGAGCTGTCTCCGTGTGGGTGGTATTTACCCATTGTATCTCCGACTATTCTCGCACACTTTCTGTGTGGCTTGTCGGAGCCTGCAAGACCATCCAGTGAGTAAAGTATTCTTCTCTGGACAGGCTTTAATCCATCCCTTACATCCGGGAGCGCTCTCTCTGTTATAACCGACATGGAATAGTCCACATAGGACTGTCCCATCTCGCTCTCATAATCTACGTTTAATATCTTTTCCGACATGATCTATCCCTTTCATCATACAAACTGTGAAAACACACTGTGCAGTATTTATCAAATATAACTCTATATAAGCTTAGATATCGAGTACAGCATCCGCACTGTGTGTCTCTATGTACTCTCTTCTAGGGGCAACCTCAGTTCCCATGAGCGTCTGTGTGAGCTGATTTGCCTCAATACGGCTGTTCACTGATACCTGCTTTAAAAGTCTCGTCTCCGGATTCATGGTCGTCTCATAGAGCTGGTCTGCGTCCATCTCACCAAGGCCCTTGTATCTCTGTATCGTAAACTTGCTTGTATGCGTCTTTCTATACTTTGCGAGCTCATCATCTGAGTACAGATATTTGATGTTCTTGCCCTCGCCAACTCTGTAGAGAGGCGGGATAGCTATGTATATATGTCCCTCGCTGATAAGGTCGGGATAGAATCTGTAGAAGAATGTCAACAGAAGTGTCGCTATATGGGCACCATCCACATCGGCATCCGTCATGATGATTATCTTGTCATAGTTCAGCTTGCTTATGTCAAAATCGTTGCCGTAGCCCTGCATGAAACCACAGCCAAATGCATTGATGAGCGCCTTGATCTCGGCATTCTCAAGCACCTTTGCAACAGGCTTTTTCTCCACATTGAGTATCTTTCCTCTAAGTGGCAGTATCGCCTGATACTTCCTGTTTCTCGCGGTTTTGGCTGAGCCTCCCGCAGAATCTCCCTCGACTATGAATATCTCACATTTGGACGAATCTGAGGACTCCTGCTTTGCCAGCTTGCCATTTCCCTCAAATGAAAACTTGTTGATATTGATTTTGGACTTCTCAAGCGCCTTTCTCTTGGAGAGCGCTACCGCCCTGTCCACTATATCCTTCAGCACGTCATAATTTCTGTCAAAATATACAGTGAGCTGCTCTTTCACGATATCATCCACAGCCTTTGACACGTCCGTATTTGAAAGCTTTGTCTTGGTCTGTCCCTCGAACTGAGGATCAGGATGTTTAACTGATATGATGGCCTGCATTCCCGATCTTATGTCTGCACCTGTGAGGTTTGAATCCTTCTCCTTCAAAACTCCAAGCTCATTTCTGGCATAATTGTTGATGAGCTTTGCAAATGCCGACTTGAATCCCGTCACATGGGTTCCGCCTTCAGGATTCGTGATATTGTTGGTGAATCCTATGATATTCTCCTCGCCATCGTCCGTCATCAGAAATACGATATCAGCAGCGATTCCATCCTTCTCACCGGATATTGCAACAACTGGCGATGTATGTGTGAGTCCCTGTGATATATCCTCAACAAATGCTGAAAGACCTCCCGGCTGATGGAATACTATAGGCTCCTCACCGTCCCTCTTGTTCTGGAATGTGATCGTAAGATTCGGATTCAGGTATGCAGTCTCCTTGATCCTCTGCTTGATGGCATCCGCTTTGAACTTCACCGTCTCAAATATCGTATCATCAGGATAGAGTGTCACAGTTGTACCAGTTCTCTTTTCCTTGAGTTTTGTCTTTGGAAGCATTCCGTCAACCAGCTCAGTTGTCGGTATTCCCTTCTCATATGTATCGTGATAGAGATAACCATCTCTAGCTACATCCACTATAAGCTTGTTGGACAGTGCATTTACAACGGCAGAACCTACACCATGAAGACCTCCACTTATTTTGTAGGTGGAGCTGTTGAACTTACCGCCCGCATGCAGCACAGTGTATACAACTCTCTCAGCAGGTATCCCCTCCTGCTCATGAAGATCAACAGGAACCCCTCGTCCATCATCCGATACTGTTGCTGAACCATCCTCGTTTATGCTAACCCATATATTATTACAATAACCCGCCAGATGCTCATCTACCGAGTTGTCTATAAGCTCCTGTATGAGGTGATTCAGTCCACTTCGCCCTGTGTTGCCGATGTACATTCCCGGTCTCAGTCTTACCGGCTCAAGTCCCTTTAACACCTCAATGTTTTTTGCACTGTATGACATAATCTTCTCCCATTTTATAAATATATTTGCGGCTGCCAGCATTCAACAGAAAAAGGAAACCCCTAGAATTATAGCCTAAAAGTTTCCTTCTTGCAAAGTATTTATTGTTCTGACACATTTTCAGTCGTATTATCTTCGGTATTCTCCGGTAACAGTCCCGGTTCGTCCCCATCCTGTTTTATGACATCAAGATCAAAATAGAATACCACGCCGTCTTCAACATTGTATACACCATAGTTCTTGTTATGAGCCGCCATGGATGCGGCAACTATCGAGAGTCCTATTCCGCTTCCGCCATACTCTCTCGTTCTCGCCTTATCCACCTTGTAGAACTTGATGAATACCTTGTCAAGCTCATCGGTAGGTATGTTTGGTCCCTCGTCATATACAAACACTCTGAGGTTTCCTGTGATCTCTCCGTCGTCAACCTTTCTTGGCGCATCATAGTCCGTCTGTGCGGTCCAGATCTTGACCTTGCCGCCATCATTGCAGTAATGAAGCGCATTTGTGAAGTAATTTGTAAATACCTGCTCTATCATAAATTCATCGGCATACACATTGCACTCTTTGTTCAACGCTTCTGGCAGCTCAACATCAGCATGATTCTGCTCTATCAGAATCGATGATGAACCGACTACATTCCTCATGAGGGCATTGATGTCAAATGCAACGGGCTGAACCCTGTTCATACCAAATTCTAGCTCATTTAGATTCAGCAGCTGCTTAACGAGCCTGTTCATCTTGCCCGCCTCATCAAGGATAACGTCACAGTAGAACTCCTTACTCTCGTCATCCTCAATAACATTGTCCTTCAAGCCCTCTGCATATCCCTGTATGAGTGCTATAGGTGTCTTGAGTTCATGTGATACATGAGATAAGAACTCCTTCCTCATCTCATCTATCTGAACCTTCTCATCTATATCTGTCTGGAGTTTGGCATTTGCCTGTTGCAGCTCTGTCAGAGTGTTCTTCAGCTGATATGACATCTCATTCATACTGTCCGCCAGCTCTCCTATCTCGTCGTTGGATGTGTGATCTACCTTCACATCAAGATCAAGCTGAGCCATTTGATTTGCAACGGACGCCAGATTCTTTATCGGCTTTGCAACAGCATTGCTTATAAAATATATCAAGATAAATCCAAATATCGCCACAACTGAGAATACAAAGAAGAAGAACTTCAATGATATCACGATCGTCGAATCAACGCTGGATATCGGCTTTCTTATTATCACCACGTATCCATTGTCAAGGAATCCCACCACATCATAGTAACTGTTCCCCGTATTCTTGTCATTTGTTATCTGGATATCGTATTTGTCGGTCTTTTCTATCTGCTTTCTCTTAATCTTCGGATTGTCCGGATTCTTACCGCCACTGTAATTAAAATAGTCCGCAATGAATGAAAGATTGTTGTACACTGCAGCCTCTTCATTCACCGTTGTGTACACTCTCATATTCACACTGTCAAATATGAAGATCATGGCTCCAGACTGGTTCGTCACATCATTTGCCAGCTCTCTGCTGTCTATATCCTCATCCTGTCCAAACAGTTCATTGCAGGAATTGTATGTATCCACCAGCATCTGTTCCATTCCATGATAGAAATACTTCTTTATAAATAGCATGGTTATGGCACACGACATGACGACCATGATCAATATGGTTGCCGCAAGAAACAGCGTTATTTTTGTTTTGATCGATGTCATTTTTGATTTGCGCATCACTCTACCTCGAATCTATAACCTACACCCCATATAGTCTTGATATAATCACCCTTAGCTCCCATCTTGCTTCTGAGCTTCTTAACATGTGTATCTATTGTTCTGGCATCACCATAGTAATCGTAATTCCATACGTTGTTCAGTATCTTCTCCCTCGAAAGCGCAACACCCCTGTTTACTATGAAATACTGCAAAAGTTCAAATTCCTTGAAGCTGAGCTCCACCGGCTTGCCGTCTATAGTGACAATATGCGCCGAAAGATCCATATCTATCCCGCCAGCTGAGAGTCTCTCCTCAGATGCTGCATCTGAGGTTCTTCGGAGTATCGCTGCCACCCTGGCAACAAGTATCTTTGGACTGAATGGCTTTGTTATGTACTCATCAACCCCAAGATTAAATCCCTGAAGCTCATCTCTCTCATCCGCCTTGGCTGTAAGCATGATCACAGGAACCTGAGAGAACTTTCTGATCTCCTTGAGCGTCTCCCATCCATCCATCTTAGGCATCATGACATCAAGTATCACAAGTGATATATTCTTATCTTCCATAAAGATATCAAGAGCCTGCTCTCCGTCTCCGGCCTCTAAAACAATATATCCTTCCCTTGTAAGGAAGTCCTTTACAAGCTTTCTCATTCTACTCTCATCATCAACCATCAGTACCTTTATTGTATCCATAATATACCTCCGCACATAGAATTTCTTCATTTTTCAATAATATACCATCCATGTTTGTATAAAGTGTGAACTATATCAACAATTTCCACATTTTTGCCCAGTTTGTCCATTCTAACGGAGACAGATACCTCCGTCCCCACCCGATGCATAAAAACAGCATGTGATTGAGTCAATTATCTGACTCAATCACATGCTATCTATAATTATATATTGTCTTATTAACCTACTCTGCTGCTTCTGTTGTCACTGTATCATCAGTCATTGCTTCGCTTGGATCTATGGCCTCTGTATTTGCCTCTGTGGTACTTCCCGCTTCTGTGGTAGCCGTTGTCGCGATCTCACCGTTTAATGTCACATTTTCCTTCTGTGCAAGGGCATACACTGCATCATTGTATGCTGTGTACTTGCTCTGCGCAGATGACAGAAGCTTCTTTGCCTCGTTCTGGACATCCTTATCCTTGTTCTTTACAGCTGCCTGCACCTTCTGTATAGCCTCATACTGGGTATTCATCGCATCGTAATACTGATCTCTGAGTGCCTTTACCTCATCTGTCTTCAGTTCTATCGCCTGTACAGAATCAAGAAATGCCTTGTACTTAGGGATGATGTTATCTGTGAGATCTTTCAGAAGAGTATCTGTATCTATAGTTGCCCCCTCTGCAAAATATGAATTGTATGATTTCATGACAGCTGCCTCATCCGCCTCAACCTTTGGTATATCAGTTCCTATAAACTGAATAAGTTCATCCTTTACCTCCGATTCTGCCTCGGTGCTAGCTGCTGTTGTCGGCTCATCTTTCTTGCTTCCGCAACCGGCAAGTGAAAATACCAAAACCATAGCCATCATTGTCATAAGTAATCTGCGTTTCATAATGTTTTATCTCCTTGTTCTTCCTTGTATTTATGTATGCCCTGTAGTCTCGTTCCACAAGGTTATGGCAGAATTGACATAAGACCTTTCACACTCAGGTGCAAATTCTTTCTCAATTCTGCCATTCATAGTATACCACTTTAAAACCCCAAGTGACAACCCATATATCCCGGTCTGTATTATCAAAACGCCGTTTCAGTTATCAGTGCCGGATTTTTTTTGTTTTTTCTTTTTCTCTTTTGGAGGATTCTCGGCTATGTACTTTTCATACATATCCGGTCTGTTCGCCTTGGTCCTCTCTATGGACTGCTCCAGTCTCCACTCATTTATGAGCTTATGATTACCCGAGAGAAGCACATCCGGAACTCGCCTGCCCATGAACTCCGGTGGTCTAGTGTACTGCGGATACTCAAGCAGATTGTTGTAAAATGTCTCTATCTCCGCACTGTCCTCATTGTTCAGTACCCCCGGAACAAGTCTGGATACCGCATCTACAATAGCCATAGCTGGAAGCTCTCCACCAGTAAGGACAAAATCACCAATAGACATATAATCGTCCACTATCATCTCCAAAACTCTCTCATCGATTCCCTCATAGTGTCCGCAGAGAAGAACTATATCCTCCTTCTCCGAGAGCTCCTGAGCAATTCCTTGATTAAAAGTCTGCCCCTGCGGAGTCATATATATGACCCACGGCTTCCTTCCTATCTTCTCCACAAGCGCCGTATATGCATCATATACAGGCTGTGCCTGCATTACCATACCAGCACCGCCACCATACGGATAATCATCCACATGATTGTGCTTGTCCTTGGTGTAATCTCTTATATTTATAGCCTCTATATGAAGTTTTCCAGATTCTATAGCTCTTCCCGTGATACTGGTAGACAGTCCATTCATAACCATCTCAGGGAAAAGTGTCAAAATATAAAAATTCATAATCTACTCCTGATATTTGAACTTAGGTTTAAGCCTTTGCCAGTTCACACTCTTATCACTCTGTCTTGTGATCCGAATCGTCCGCCTCCACCATCTCAAATGTCCTGACCTTGACTTTCCTATTCTCAGTGTCCACGTCATAAACGAAATCCGAAACAACAGGGATAAGTAGCTCCCCGCCATCATCCTTCTTCACAACAAACACATCATTTGCAGGGGTCTCAAGCACATCATCAAGTATTCCGATATGCTCATCATTCTGATCGTAGACATCCGCATCTAGGACGTCACAGATGAAGAATTCTCCATCCATGAGCGGAACTGCATCCTCCCTGTCAACTAATATATCATAGTTCTTAAAACGTTCTATATCATTTATGTTATCGTATTCTTCAAATTTGAGAATAACCATATTTTTCAAGAATTTGCAAGATGTACAATTAACCTCCAAAGTCTCTCTGCCATTTGACAGATAACACTTTTCCAGGGTCTTGAAACGATCATTGTCATCTGTTGTTGGATATACCTTAACCTCGCCCTTTATACCATGGCTTGAGGTTATCACACCTACTCTGAGTCTGTCTTCTGTATTATGTTCCATACTCTCTCCTATACAATATGGTAGCACGCTGATGCGTGCGCAGGTCATCAGGCTTGCGCCTGTGACATATAAAGTGGTAGCACGCTGATGCGTGCGCAGGTCATCAGGCTTACGCCTGTGACATATAATATAAGGGGGAGTATAAACTCCCCCTCTTAACTCGGTAATAAATCCTCTGTCATATGAAGATTAAGAAATACCACTTATCCTGCCTATGCAGTTCTACTTAATATCAACGACAACCTTCTTATCACCCTTTGAAGCAGCTGCCTTGACAACTGTACGGATGGATTTGGCTATTCTGCCCTGCTTGCCGATTACCTTACCCATGTCTTCTGGTGCGACTGTAAGGTCTATCTTTATTATGCCGTCTTCTTCAGTCTCGGTTACAGCTATCTGCTCAGGATGATCTACTAGGGACTTTGCAATGATTTCTACTAAATCTTTCATCTCTATACCTCCCAAATGGAACACCAGCCATGCAAAATCGACTTCGTCGATGGCTGGCGCTGCATATCAGCTTTTCATAGAAAAGCTGATACATCCGTAAAATTACTTCTCGATACCTGCCTGCTTTAATAACTTTGCAACTGACTCAGTTGGCTGTGCGCCAGTAGCTAACCACTTCTTTGCAGCCTCCTCGTCAATCTTTACTACAGATGGCTCCTGGTTAGGATCATATGTTCCGATCTCCTCGATGAATCTACCATCTCTTGGTGATCTTGAATCTGCTACGATTACTCTGTAGAAAGGATGCTTCTTATAACCCATTCTTCTTAATCTAATCTTTACTGCCATTGTTCTTGTTCCTCCTAAATATTAATTATCTTAAGCCAAAAGGCATTTTAAAACCACCGCGTCTTCTCTTTCCGCCCATCATGCCTGACATCTGCTTCATCATCTTCTTAGACTGTTCAAACTGCTTAAGAAAACGATTCACATCTGCTATCTGGACACCTGCTCCATCTGCGATACGCTTCTTTCTTGATGGCGATATCGGATCCTGGAGTGAACGCTCTCTAGGTGTCATGGACAGAACGATTGCTTTTGGTGTTTTAGCAGCGTTCTCATCTATCTCAACATTCTTCATCTGACTTGCCATGCCTGGCATCATCGAAAGGATCTCCTGCATGCCACCCATCTGCTCGAGCTGAGCCATCTGATCAAGAAAATCGTTGAAATCAAAACTTGCTTTGCGGAACTTCTGTTCCATCTCCTTTGCCTTTTCCTCATCGATGGCCGACTGGGCTTTCTCTATGAGTGACTCAACATCACCCATACCGAGGATTCGACTCGCCATACGATCCGGATAAAATGGCTCCAGATCTGTAAGCTTCTCTCCCATACCTGAGTACAGGATTGGCTTGCCTGTAACTGCCTTGATCGACAGTGCGGCACCGCCTCTGGTGTCACCATCCAGCTTTGTAAGGATGACACCATCTATACCTATTTTGTCATTGAACGTTGTAGCTACATTAACCGCATCCTGACCAGTCATAGAATCTACAGTCAGTATGGTGTAGGCAATGTCCAGATTCGCCTTTATCTCTGCCAGCTCATCCATCATATCCTCATCGACATGAAGACGACCTGCCGTATCGAGAAATACCAGATTGATATTGTTCTTGGCTGCATGCTGTATAGCCGCCTTTGCAATATCCAGTGGCTTGTTGTTGTCACCCATGGCAAATACGGGGACTCCAACCTTCTCACCATTTACCTGCAGCTGCTTGATAGCCGCCGGTCTGTATACATCACACGCTACAAGGAGCGGTTTCTTACCTTTGTTCTTAAACTGATATGCTAGCTTTGCCGCTGTGGTGGTCTTACCTGCACCCTGAAGTCCACACATCATGATGATCGTTATCTCATTTGACGGTCTGAGCTTGATCTCTGTCATCTCAGAACCCATGAGCTTGTCCATCTCTTCTTTAACAATCTTGATGACCATGTGTCCAGGATTCAGACCTTTGAGGACTTCTTCACCTACAGCTCTGTCACTCACCGACTTGACAAATGACTTGACAACTTTGAAGTTAACGTCGGCCTCAAGAAGTGCTCTTTTAACTTCCTTCATAGCCTCCTTGACATCATCTTCTGTAAGTACGCCCTTGCTTCTCAGCTTCTTAAATACGTTCTGCAGTTTATCTGATAAACTGTCAAATGCCATAGACATTCTCCCTTCTGATATAAACTATCGGGTACATGCAGCTCCACTCTGTAAATCCTGGGGTGGTTCCGCAATACATCACTACCTGTCATCAGAAATCTTCGAGTATCTTATCTGAATAATTCACTATATCTTCAATTCTGCCCGCAAGCCGTTCGTCCGAATTGATCGCCTTGAGTTCATCCGCACATTCCTTGATCTTCTGAACCTGTTCCTGTGCCTTCATGAACTTATGTACCAGCATAAGCTTCTCCTCATACTCCTCAAGGATCTTATCACAGCGCCTTACCATATCGTACACGCCCTGTCTGCTTATGTTGTTGAGTCTCGCTATCTCCGAGTAAGACATATCATTGTTCACGACATCCTCGTACACGCTCTTCTGATGCTCTGTGAGCAGCTCACCATAAAAATCATATAACATAGACTGTCTGACTATCTTCTCCATAACAAACTCTCCGTAACGCACTTGCATGTAAAGTGTTTTTGCTTTACCATGGGCTATTCTAATACAGGTGGGATGGGTTGTCAAGTGTTTTTTCTTGACAACCTCACTAAAATTCTAAACTATCTGCATTAAGTAAAAAATATTTCATTCCCATAATCACAAATCCTTCATCATTTCTATACGGCTTTTTCGTTCCATTTACTATAACAATCTTCTTAAATGAATCTGGAATATTCCTAAATGAATTAAATTCCTGTGTCTGTTTTTCTTCAGAAACCATATCATAGGCTACTTGAATATAATATCTCTGACTACCCTGATTCACTACAAAATCAACCTCAAACTGCTTGCGAGTAGTTTTTCCATAATCATTCTTTGCATACACATCTACGATACCAACATCCACATTGTAGCCTCTAATAAGCAGTTCGTTATAAACTATGTTCTCCATAATATGAGTAGGTTCCTGCTGTCTGAAATTTAACCTAGCATTTCTAAGTCCCACATCTGAAAAATAATATTTTAAGTTAGCACCCACATATTTTCTTCCCTTAATATCATACCGTTCCGCTTTAGAAATCAAAAAGGCCTCCGTCAAATAATCAATATGATTAGATATAGTCTTATTGCTATAATTGATACCCCGTTCACTTTTAAAAGTATTTGATATTTTAGTTGGATTGGTTGGTGCGCCTATGGCAGAAGCAAGAATATCGACTAAAGTTCCAATTTCATCAACATTTTTAATGTTATTCCTCTCTACAACATCTCTGATATAGACATTGGTAAAAATATTTTTTAGATATTCTGCCTTTTGGCGTTCCACAGAAAATTGTGCTACCTGTGGCAAACCACCATATGTCATATACTCTTCCCAGGCTTCGTCATAATCTCCATCATACGCACTATAGAACTCAGCGAAAGATAATGGATAAATTCTTATCTCATCACCTCTGCCTCTAAATTCAGTTACAATATCACTGGATAAAAATCTCGAATTACTACCGGTCACATATACATCAATATTGCTAATTCTGAGCAAACTATTCAGTACTTCCTCAAATCGCGGCATAAACTGTACTTCATCCAAAATCAAATAATACCTCTGCTCATCTTTCATTGCATCCTTAATGTATTGATAACACTTTTTCGGATCCCTCAGTTCTTCGTTTTCGATACCATCTAATGCAATCGCAATAATATGTTCATTATCTACACCATTCTCTAATAAATAGTTCTTAAATAATACAAATAATAGAAATGACTTTCCACATCTCCTGATTCCTGTAATAATCTTTATCATTCCATTATCTTTTCTTATCTTCAGCTGTTCAAGGTATGCATCTCTCTTGATTTCCATTGTCACGCTCCTTGTTTTTGTGTATGGACACATTTTTTAGTAATATTATTTTACTATCCCGTGTCTACTTAATCAATACCAACTACTATTTTATGTGTATTTTCACGTTTTTATGTAGCACTCAACAATAAAAATATAAAAAATATCTACCCTATACAGATTCAGTTTTTTATTATCTATTTATATCAGCCTCTCTACTATCAAATAATTATCCAATTTGTATACATCTGATAAAACAGCAAATGGCTATGCGATTAACGCATAGCCATTTACGTATTATGTTGTTTCCCAAGTAGCGAAACAACTCTGTTATCATCCCCACTTAAGGCAGGCACTCCTTTGTTTAATAATATACTCAACACTATTTTATGTCAATATCGATGAAATTTTTATTTTAATATACCTTCCTAACCTTCTCCACGCCATAAAGCTCTTTGAAGTATTCCAGATCGTCATCCGACTTTATCACCATCACACCCACAAAGCTGCCGTCCTGTCTGTTCTTAAAACCTGCGACCTGCTCGCCGGTGCAGATAGAACACCTGATGACAGCCTCATGCATGTTCTCATCATATGGGAACATGTTATCTGCATCACCACGTCCAATTTTAAGCCTTGTTATTATATTCCTGATTCCCATTATGTCATCTTCTTTCTCTGTCCGGAAATTTGTCTGTCAAACGTCACATCACTTACTTGTCACAGGCAGCAGTATTATCTTCACACTCACTGCTCGATCTGTCCCAGTATATAAGGATCCTTGATCTTATTATCCTCTGCAAAGAACAGTATCTTCGTGAGCACCTCCGATGTCTTTGGATCATCATCCACAAATGGCAGGAATATTCTGCCCCGCCTCTGCGAATGCACAGGAAGTACATTTATCATAGGGCCTGCCTCCTGATGCACCACTCCGCTTCCAAGGTGGACTGTATAATTGGCGCGCTTGCCCTCTATCACCGCATGGTTCTTTGTAAATGTGACATTTGTCAGCCTGAAAAGCGGCATGGTGAATTCTGCTATCGCCTTTCGCATCTCAACAGTTGAGTGTGAGGTCTCTGGATCCACGCCTCCGGCATGTGCCACGGAAACAGCCATGTCCAC
Organism: Coprococcus eutactus; assembly: GCF_025149915.1. Classification (NCBI taxonomy): domain Bacteria; kingdom Bacillati; phylum Bacillota; class Clostridia; order Lachnospirales; family Lachnospiraceae; genus Coprococcus; species Coprococcus eutactus. Next base: position 1,370,634 of record NZ_CP102278.1, on the reverse strand, counting down.
ATCCCTCATGACCTCAGAGAATATGATGTCTGGGATATCCTTGATCCTCATATTCTTTCCTGTCTTTCTATCTGAGAACACCACCCATTCGAGGGTCGGTGACTCTATATCCGCAGGTGAGAACCAGTCTGCAAGCGCGTATATCTGTGCTACTATGTTCTCCTTGTAATAAACCTTTTGAAGTCCATCCTCTATGTCTGCCACCCAGTGTCTTGACCTCAGACAGCCCAGAGTTTTCTTCGGCTGGATCTGATTGCCCGCGTATCTGAGGGAATGTTCCATGTTCATTTCCTCTTCGGTCTTCACATAGAGCTCTCTGAACACCTGCTTGAACGGCTGTACGATCTTGTTGTCAAATACATATTTCTGTATATCATGCCATTTGCCAGCCATGTACATATGGAATGGATGTGCTACTGTGAGCTTTGTGTCATCTGACAGGTTCATAAGGTTCAAGCCTGTTTTTTTGGAGCTATTATTTTCCGTTGATTTTGATACCGTATCCGCAATATCTGCATCACCGATGGACGTTGCCACAAATGTATTGAATCCATCCTCAGTCGCAAATCCCAGCACAACATTCTTGCTGTCATCAAGTTCATTTGCCCCTGACATAATACTGTCAGCCGCATTATCAAGCTCTGCCTTCACGCCATCCGGCTCCGCCACCTTGAACACCAGCGCAGCTACCATGTCATATATAACAGGATTCTCCAGCATGCCCCTGATCTCAGCCCAGGTGTATTCCTCCTGGCTCTCCATCGCATCCTCAAGCATCGCCTTTGTACGCCTTGACTGCTCCGCCATCTGCTTCTTGGCATCCATCAGAGCCAATACATACTCATCCTTCTTGATCTTTGCCGGAACGGACTTTAACTGTTTGCCGTTCTTCTCACAGATGACAGTGCATTTGCCGCCATCCTCCATCTCAAGCCATACGGTCACTTCTTCGACCTCATGCGGCTGAAAATATTCCCTCATGCCCTGAACTACAAGGCTTTCCATACGTAGGGTAAGTCTCGTCACGTCCTGATATCCGGCATTGATCGCCATATTGCGCATAGCTGTAGAAACTGCTGCCGCCTCGCTGGCTCTCCTCTGTGCTCCGAACTGCCTGCTCTCCTTCTTGAACTTCTGAAGGAACATGTACCTGTCCTTTATCTGCTCCTCATTCTCTATCGGCAGGATTCCCACCGCCATGAGCAGATCTTTGTTTCTCTTTGCCTCGATCTCAGCCATCAGCTCGGGCTCATCATATTTGCCAAGTGCCGCATCCGCATATTTTCTCGCCCTGGTATGCTTTGCACCGTCCGAAATGTATTTCGCCGCCTTGTATATGAGCTGGAAACGTTTGTCACCCAACCTTTCATAGACTTCGGTAAACCACGTCCTGTCAAATGCGCCGTCGTTCAGCTCATCCACCTCAAGCGGTGTAAATCTCGCTATCATAGCCTTTCTCTTGTCGTCAAATGACTCGTTCATGTGCGCCATAAAGTAATAGCATCCCGCAGTAAATCCATCCCATCCAAGATACTCTCCAACTATATCTATCCACTCTGGAGAATACATAGCCGCCTCTATAAGCCTGGCATCACTTATATCCGTACCTGTAAGATAGGCCTTCAAAGTCTCCGCACTGTCATTTGCATCAGGCACACACGCCTGAAGAAGATGAGACATACTGTTCTTCTTGCTGACCTTCTGACGATTATAGTAATAACCGGTATTGAAATACGTTGATCTCTCCAACGTCTCCTTGCCTAGGGCTGACAGTATCCTGACAAAATACTCCGCTCCGAATATTCTTGTAAGCCCATATATATATGGAGAGAATTCTGTCTCCGTGTCTCCCCTTGTGAGCTCTGCAGAAAGCACAAGCTCTGACATATCAGTGTACAGCTTCTTAGCTATATCCAGCCTTTTCTCGTCCGTCTCTGAGAACTCTCCTTCCGGACTGTGAAGAAGTATCTGCCGCACACTTCTCAGCCTTTCACGCTCCGTATATCCCCACTCATAGCCTCTGGTCTGCACCTTCCTATTGCGCTCCGTTATAAAACGCATCACGTCAGATACACATTTGAGGCTCCTATCCAGGGAATTCCCCTCAAATGCCATCTTGTACATATAATCTTTTGAAATCAAGCCACGACTGTATGCAGCAATATAGTTCTGGAGACCTGGAACCGGCATGACACTTCCTGTGTGTACCCAGTAATATGAATTTCTATCATTTACAACGTCTGAAGGTATATTAAAGTTATGACTCTTTGCAAGGGCATAGTTGTATGGAAACAAATGCATGAAATTTTCTTCATTCTGCCTTGCCTCGTCAGAATCCTCTTTTACGTCTAATATATCGCTGTCACCATCGATTGCAAGCCACCATGTTATTATCATGATCTGCTCATTTGTGAGCACACTTCTGTGATATACCTTTGAATCATCACCAGATATACTGCTGCCACCTTTATTCCCGCCAAATGTATATATGAGCTCATCGTTTCTTCCAAGCAGATAGTCTGCTGCCACAACGGCAAGCCTCTTCTTGTCACTATCCATCACATATCTTCTATACAGGAAACCAATTACAGCTCTGGAAATGGCAAGATATCCGAATGCCGGACATTCTTCTATATATATATTTCCAAACATATCCGCCATAAAGCTCTCACAGTACTTCTTGAAATCCTGTTTGTCACTGTTGTAGCCATTCAGATACACGTAGAGCTGCATGCACATATACGGAGTCTGAATATTTTTCTCGTAGAAATCTACCCACAATTCCTCACATGCCACTTTGTCACGGTTCACATATATGTTTCCACCTGACTCACCAAGCAGACCGATTTCTCCGTCAGTCATCTCATACTCATCATTTTTGTGTTCATCCACAAATGCATCAAATTTTCTTAATATATTTATTACTTCTGAATCAGATGTCGTGTCTTTCTTTTTAGGCACAATCTTTGATTTGAGTTTTGCAAATGCACCCTCGCTCTTAGCAGTCTTGCACAGATTATCATTTGCAATCCCGCTTTCAGGGAAATACTTTTTGTACAGCTCAAAGCACTCAGCCAGATAACTCTTGTCAAATATCGGCTCATAGTCCGCATTTACATCATAAAGTCCATATCCCTCATCTGCACCAGCCCGGTCTGTGCCAACATTTTTAATCTCACGTATAAGAATCTGCTCCTTAGTTGTAACACTGGATCTTCCATTCGCAGACTCCCTCTGCATAGCGTCTATATGACCAACACAATCTGCAAAAAGTTTCTGCCTGTTCTCATCATTCTTGAGCTGGAGCAACAGGTCAAGTCCCGCTGTTCTCTTTTCCTCCTTGGGATCTGCAAGAAGTCTTCCAATGAGGCCATCCATGTCTTCACCGTCAAGCTTATACAAAATAGATAAAACAGTCTCCCTTATGTCTGACTTCTTGTACTTGAGCATATTCTCAAGCTGTACATAATTCTCCGGCGAAAGTTTCATATCCTTAACGATCATCGCCGCCTTGTTTCTGGTATATGTCTCCTTGTCGGCAACCGCATCCACCAGTATGGCACGCTGTCTGTCATTTGCCGGCTGCCTTACAAGCAGAAGCAAAAGCGCATCTCTGCTATACCTTGCGGAATCTATCTCAGGAACCATCTCCGCTATGTGTGTGATCCTGTCCTCGTCCTTTAGAGCGCTTGCACAGACCGCAAGTCTCATGATGATTGCGGATCTGTCCAGATATTCGGCATTCCATGGAAATACACACGGATCAAACTCAAGCCTCTTCTTTGGCATGCGCTCAAGTATGCCCATGAGGATGTCGTACATCTCCTGACATTCTTTCCTGCTGTCAAAATATTTGTCCACCTCGGCAAATGTCATTTTCTTAAGTTCATTGTTGTACGATCTGCCGTCTTTATATATGAGACTATTCATATAAGGCTGGTAATCCGACATGAAACTTGGCATGATGACCGCCATGGTGTCCATCTCGTCTGAGAATCTCTTGATAAATTCCTTTGCAACGCTGTGTGTGTACACCTTTCCCAGACTCATTGCCCTGATATATGTGCCAAATACCAGTCTTTGGTGTCTGCTGCCATCAAGTGCCAGCTTGTTCATCACATGGCATGCCTCGTCCACATCAAAGAAACCATAGCTCCACAGCGCAAGATAGATCTGCATGGCATCATCGCCGGATAAAGCTTCACGCCTTGCATTTTCATCATTCAGATATGTATCTATAAGAATCAGCTGTTTCTTCTGTATACGGTCAAGCTTGCTCTCCTCGTCAGTCACAAGTCCTGTCCAGGTGGCTACAGCCCTCATAACAGACGAGAATCTCAGAAGATCATTCTCCTTTATTACATGGAACAGGGTCATAAATGCACCTGCCGTTCCATAATCCATATTCTCACATATCGCCTGCCTAAGCCCCTCCTGAAGCTTTGCCGCAACGAGCAGCTTGCCTACAGCCTCATGGAGTCTTGTGTTGGAGCTCATATATATTCCCCTGAGGATATTTGTCGTGAGCCTTGTCTGCGCACTCTCACCGAACATGATGTCCATGAGCACTTCCTCAAGCTCTGCATTCCCCCTGTCGAGCTCCGCCTGTATCCAATATTCAGATATTATTCTATATCCGTTGCTGCTGCCATCCCTGTAATAGCACAATATATCCTGCGGTAATTTCTCCTTGTAGAGAGATGCTATGTCGCATCCGTATATCCCCATGGAGTGATATTCATTCATTATCCTGAAATATCTGTCAAGAAATGCCCCATACCTCTTCGTACGCATGGTTCTTCTGTAATAATACTGGCTTGTCTGCCACTTGATTATGCTGTCTATAGAAGTGTAGAAATCCTCCATCAGATGATCCGGCACCCACCCCGGCAAATGCTTCAGCTCGTTCCTGAAGAATTCCGAAGGAAGATTCTTTTCATTCTCAAGAAATGTCTCAAGTCTCTTGCCGATCATCGACTCTTTTACATCTCCATAGTAATTATCCATCTCCTTAAGAAGCTTCTGCGCATCCGCACTGTAGCTCTTTCTGAGCTTCATAGAATTCTCGTCAAATACCTCTCTCACTTCATCTGCGATCCTCTTCTTCTCCTCAAGCTCAAGTCTTGTCTTCTTGTCCTCCGCCATTGTAACCCCTTTCTTTATGTTCTACCACATTCTGCCCGCCAGCATTGTGAGGCGGATAAATGTGATCTCATCCCCTTCGTTAAACTTCTCTTCCCTGTCCAGCTCCGTTAATTCATCCATACCGCGGAACACTCTGAACAGTCCATCCTCAAATCCCTGAATGGCTGTCTTCACTGCTTCATCCACATCCGGTTTCTTCTCCCCATAGACGATCCCGAACGCTATCTTTCCTATTCTTCCCATGTCATCGATCTGTTCATCTGTCAGCACTGCATCGCCGCGATCCATGCGGGATATGTACTGTGCCACGCATATCTTTACTGTCTCTGTTATGAGTTCCCGTAGCGTACTCGGTGCTGTGTCATATTCAAACGGGACCTTGTGCACTGTGTCCTTCCGCTTGCCAAGCTGTTTTATGTTCATGTATAAAGTCATGTGATTCCCCCCGAAAGTTTTACTTAGTGTCCGTTAAGCCACATTAGCACTTTCTTTGAACTTATATGGTCTAAGTGTTTTGTAGAGCAAATAAAAATTTATCTTTTCATGTATATTGATTATCGAACATATGTTTGTTATAATATAAGAGGTGCTACCCTATTCGGTAGGCGGTTAGCCTTCGCCACAGGAGTTTATAGCCTGTGTTTACATAGATACATCCATTTACGGAAATCTATTACGGAGGTTTGTGCTTATGCTTACAACGGAAATTTTTATAGCCATCATCAGCTTATGCATAACATGCTTTGCTCTTGGTTATGCCGTTGGCTCTAAGAGCAATGATAAGAAATAAGACAAAAAAGTAACCGCCCTGTCCTGACAAAACTTGGCGGTTACTTTTTTGTAATTGCAATATCAGGGCTAACCGTCTATCGGTAGCACCTCTTTACACTTATATTAACATTCAACCGCTTTTATGTCAAATATATCGTTTTTATTATTTAAGTATAATCATAAACACTTATTTATCATGCTATAAATTATACACCACGTAATATCAAAAGCAAACAAATAAAACTCCACCCACTCATTCCGGCTCATGTATTTACTTAAAAGCCTTGCCAACAAAACCCAAATGTTATATCGTCTCATATAAACAAGTACAAAAGGGAATTTCAAAAATGAATTTAAAACTTACAAAACCGGAAAACTCAGATGTTTCTATATCACATGACAGTGATAGATCAGAGCAGCCTTCCGATACGAATTTAGAGCAGATACTGTCACTTGATTGATGGAAAGAAAAAGCGCATAGAATACAACAGGAATATATTCAGCGCAGAACTTGCCGGAGTGCCGCGAAAGCGCAAAAACGTCTTTTCCATATAAATGCAAATGGACCATATGACAGTCAGACATACGTAGACGAGCTCACAAATACCGCCTTTCAAGATAAAGTCCTGAACTTTTGTATCTTACACCCCTATATTTTTAAAAATGAGAAAATATTATCCCTAATTCTACAAAACAGGCTGATTAAGGATAAAAATTCGACCGGCTCACGGGCAGGAACAAGTCCTATTGCAATTGCTCCATTCTCTCCCTGAGTACTTCCTCCTCAGTGTATGTGTGCTTTCCAAGAAGTTTATCTCGTTTTCCGCCAAATGCCTTATTCAACTTACCCAGATTGAATCCAACAAGGAATGCGGCAATAACCGTACCGGCGCCCACGCTTCCAAGACTATGTATACAGATCAGGCATGTTACGACCGACACAGCCACCATAGAACAGTCAAATCCGATCTTTACCTTTGAAAATTCAATGTGTGTGACCTCTGAGACAGCCTGCATAACACCCTCCCCGGCAAGCGGGATGAGATCCGCCGGCAGATAAAAGAATATTCCGCCTGCTATGAATATGGTACTCACAAGCATCAAAACAACCCTGACAACTATGTTATCTGTTGACGGCAGAAACGTCGCAAGATAATTGCAGAATGTCGTAAAGTACCCAAATACTACTCCAACCACTATCTGAAGGAGATTTATCTGTTTGAAATTCTTTCGAAGTATAACGATCTGTATAAGCACCAATGCCGCATGGAATATGATCGTCGCCTTTCCCATCTCGATTCCCCATACACATGTCATCGTATATGGTATAGAACTCACCGGTGACACTCCCAGATTGGATTTGACTGACAATGCTATACCTATAGTCATAATAAACAGTCCGACAAAATACATTGGGATCCTAGCCTTCATGTTTCTCATTTTTTAGACCTCTTCTCCTGTTGTTTTTTCGCTGCATTTAATTCTAATTATTAGAACGCTAAACATAATACTCTTTTCTTATCTTTCATGTCAACATCTGTGACCAAACAGGGTCAGGCACCTCCGTCCCCGTCTCTGCCTATACAAAAAAATCCAGGCACAACTTATACGTCATGTCTGGATCTTTTTGAAATGTCTATAAAGAAATTTTTTATTTAATATACCTTACTTCTTGATAACCGCTTTCTTAGACACGCCCCTTGCTACCAGAAGTTTCTTATAGTAAGCAAGCTTTGATGCCGGTACTTTGACGGTCATCTTTACGTATGTTCCTGTGAAGACCGCAGCTCCTACCGTCTTTGTGGTCATGGCTGTGTTTCTCACCACAAGTGCCTTGAGGTTCTTACATCCGTAAAATGCCTTTGAACCTATGGTCTTTACATTCTTGCTTATAACAACCTTTGCAAGCTTTGTATTGCCCTTGAATGCTCCGCCACCTATGGCAGTGACCTTGAATGTCTTTCCGCCAAGCTTTATCGCATCCGGCACTGTAACAGAAGTTGTCTTCTTGACAGCTGACACAAGAGTTACTGTTCCTCTTCCGCTTGTGGAGGCATTTGTTATCTTATATCTATAGTTTCCGTATGTGTATACCTTTCCAGCCTTTGTAACTATATTGAAGTATCTCACCACACTTCCACCATAGTTGCCAATTCCGGTTATTACGACCTTTGCCTTGCCGAAGTTCTTATTGGAATAGCATGTTATCTTGTAATTCTTATTCAATGTGAGCTTGGTCTTGCCGTACACCACCTTGGTATTTGGCTTTACAGCCTTGCCTGTATACAGAACCTTTGCTGACACAGCCACCTTTGCCTTTTTAATATCTCTCTTTGCAATGGCAAATGTCAATGTAGCCGTGCCTTTGTATTTTCCTTTGCCCTTTATGACCACCTTGGCTGTTCCGGCATTTATATTCGATGAATATGTAACTGTGTAATCTGTGCCAGATACAAGTGTGGTATTTCCGACACTAACAACTACTGCAGGAGTTATCTTCGCTCCCGTATATGTAGCCTTGTAGGATGCCTTCTGTGTCGCCTTATAAATCACCTTTGCGCTCTTAGATATGTCAACTGTTATCCATGTCCACACAGCCTTCAGTGTAATATCTCCGTCCACGGCTCCATACAACGCATCGGCCGCATATGTCTTACCTGTCTGATCTGTCCATGCCAGGCTGTAGCCAGGCTTTGATGCCGAGTAAGCTACACCATCTTTTGTAGTTATATCGAGCTTTGAGATATCGAGTATTGAACCCTTGTTGAATGATGATACACAGATCTGATCATCATTTTCATCGACAAATGTCACCTTGACCATAACAATGCTCTCACCCGTGCTGTCTACAGGATCCTTTGAATACGTCGGAGCTCCGCCTATAACGGCATCTCCGTCAACTATGATCTTTCCATCGTCTGATCTGACACCAAATGATCCACCTGTACTTGAACCTGATGCATCAGCCGTGATCTTTCCGCCTACAAGCTTTATAGAATTGTCAGCCGATATAACCGACTCATCATCACCGAGAGCTGTGGATGTGGCATCAAGCAAGCCACCTGTCATCTCGACATCCTTCGCTGCAACAGCCTCAGACACTGCCTCTATCTTGTTGCTGCCACCGGATATCTTCACTGTGCCAGCTGATTCAACGCCCTTGCCCTCAGACTTTATCTTTATGCCTGATATCTCAACATCTCCGTCAGCCTTCACCGCCGGAGCATCCGGTGTTGATGAGACTATCACTGATGAATCGCCATTTCCATTTATCTTCACAACACCTGATCCCGCAGAATCCTCCATACATTTGATTCCATCTGAGACGATATTGTTTCCAAGCACACTGATCACGAATGTTCCAGAATTGCCTGGATCTACTGTAAGCTTCTTTACGACAGCACAGTCTATCGTGATACTGCCTGCTTTTCCGGTATCAACCGCCACATCTGCACCATCACCCGTCACAGTATAATCACCACTCTGTGTAAATGAAACCAGTATATTTCCACCGGACTCAGACACTCTTACAGTTGGATTGCCATTGCCATCTACCAAAGCTCCAACATATTCACTGTCACCAAGTCGTCCAACATCTATCGTGTATGGATCTGACACAAGTGTCACAATCTCAAGTGCCTTGCTCATTGCACCGGCATTCAGATTTGAAGTTGCCTTCATTCGTCCATATACATAATACTTTGTAAATGCCTTGCGTCCTGCAAAATATGCGCTGTCCTGCCATGTGAGACTATCCGCGTCATCGACAGGAACTGTAGATATTGCATATTCAACTCCTGTATTTGTACCTGATACATAGCTCTCAACTGTTACAGATGATGATGAAACTGCCTTTTTGGCAAGTGACACACTGGCTGTGTTCTCAGACTTTGCGACTTTCGCTTTAAGAAGTATATTCGCTGTTCCATTTGCTGTTGTGATCACAAGTGTATCGCTATAGCTTCCTGCAGCAAGGCCTGTCACAGGTCTCACCTCAACAGAGGTCTCCTGTCCGGCTGCTATCTGACCTACAGGATATACTGTGATCTGGAAATTACTTCCGGTCTTGAGACTCGCCTTCACATCGCTCAGCTCAGTCTCGCCACAATTGCTTAAGCCTATGCGTTCTGAAGAAACATCCCCGTATCCATAGACAAGAGCATTCCATGCCTTTCCAGAAGTTTCGCATGACAGTTTTCCCGGCTCAAGAACCTTGACTTTGCACTCAGCCTTAACTCCTGAACCATCCTTTGCCTTTGCGGTGATGGTGGCCGTTCCGGCTGTAAGTGCCGTTATCTTGCCATTCTGAACCGATACCTTTGTCCTGTCAGAGCTTGTCCACACGAGTGAGCTGTCTGTCGCATCCGCTGGTGTGACTGTGGCTTTTATCTGTCCACTCTCACCTACCTTCATAGTAAGCGCCGTTTGGTCAAATGTGATTCCTTTGACTGGTATAACCTGAGTTTCCGTAGAAGACTCTGTAGTCTTTTCTGTTGATGAACCTGTTGTTGATCCTGTCGAACCCGCGCTGGATCCAGATGAAGGATTCTTTGTTGCCTTCTCTGTGGTAGTTGTCTTTGTTGTAGTCTCAGTGGTGACATTTCCACCTGACTCCCCGCTTATCGTCCTGAGCTCTGACGACACCTCGCTCTTTGGAACTACCTTCTGTGCTGCCTTCTCCTCATCTGTTCCGCTGTTCTTTACATACAGATAAAGTCCGGCTGCTGCACCCACAAGGCTTGCATTATAATCCAGTGCAACCTCGTTCTGGTTATAATCTTCTGAGCTATCTACATAGGATGTACTCGAACTCGCCGGGCCGCCAACCAAAGCACCGACTAATACATGTGCCTGCTTTGTATATGCATTTCCAGTTACAGAACCCTGATATCCGCTTGAGGCTCTGTGATGAGGGTACTTTGATGAATACTTGTTGTAACCGACAACGAAACACTTTGAACCTGCATTGTTGCCAAGTATGTACCTCATCTGACCATTTGCCCATGATGAATAATCATTCTTTCCATATATAGTATCATACAGAAGACCTGTCATCTGATGAGCAGTGTTATATCTCGCCGATCCCCAGCTGTCTATCAGGCAGAAGTTGTTATCTCCTGACTGTGTCTTGCTTGCTATAAGTCCTGACTGGTTCTCCACGAACACACTCTTCTTTGATGAATTAGGACTGTAGAGCAGAGCCGCCTGAGCCACGTTATTCCAGCAAAGAGCCCAGTTAGGATTTGTTCTGCCACCATATACATTATTGTATTTTGTTGCATATGCTGATTTACCTGTAGCCTTGTACAGAAGAGCCGCCGCAAGGGCGTAGTCATCTTCCCATGAATCCGAGTTATAGAAACCAGATGCCGGACCCGAGCTATTCTTCTTAGCCTTTGTATCCGCATATGTGAAAAGCTTCTCCGCATAGGAAAGCGCTTTCTTATCCTTGTAATTTATATAATATGCCGCAAGTGCCGCAGCTGTCTCTGAAACGATATCTGTACACGTATCCGAATCAGATGTGAATGTTGCCTGTCCACTTCTAGATGACTGCTTTTCCGGAGCTCCCCAGTATCCATGATCTACATTTCCATCACCGACCTGATAACAGAAAGCCTGAACCGAGCCATCGCTTCCAAGGACTGTGCATCCCTCGAAATAATCAACGAATCTGTCCATGATCCTCTTGTAGTGTGCCTCTGTAGCAGTATCCGCAAATGCCTCGGCAAACTCCATGTGCGCAAGTCCTAGAACTGTAGCCGAATATGCCTGTGGCAGACCAAACTTGGCATGATCTCCCGCATCATGGTATCCACCGCTGACATCCACAGTCTTTCCATTATATGTTGTTTTTGCATCCTCAGTATGACAGTTTGATCTCCAAGAGAACTCACTCTTTGCAGATACATCACTTCCGCACATATTCGCATCATAAAGATACAGTGACTCCTGAAGAAGCTTTGCATAATTGTACTCAACATCCGTATTGATCTCACCTGTGTTGTCCCCGGCTCCGCCAGATGATGATGAAAGCGAACCGATAAATGAGTCAAATGCACCTGACTGTGAGCTGTAGTACACCTTGACACCTGTTATAGACACACCGTTTGCCGTACCTGTGTAGCCAAGCTTTGAATATCTCACGCTCGAACCGGCATTTACTGCACCTGACTTCTTGGATGTGTTTGGATATATGTACAGCTTTCCATCACTGAATACACCCTTAAGAGCTGACCAGCTGCTGTAATCCTTAACTGCAGTTACCGAACCATTCACATCAGCTACCGCTATCCAGTCAGCTATGTATGAATTGCTCTTGTTATTTATCGTTATCTCTGTCTCGTAGTAGCCATCTCCCTTGGCTGTTCCATCTCCATCGGCAAGGCTTGCAGTTACGCTTGAACTTGTGTTTCCAATTGAATCAAGATCTGCACTGCCTGATCCGCTGTCGCCTGAACCGCCTGACTCCCCTGACGAACCGCCCGAGGTGCTCTTTGTTCCTGAGAGAACCGCTGACACGATCCTGAACTTGATCGTGCTGTTCTCCTGAAGATTGGCAACCTGTATACCAAATGCCACCTTCTCCGTGCTGGTTGTGCTGATAGATGCCAGATCAAGTACGGTCTCAAACTGACCGGTCTTGGACAGATCGATCCACTTGTCATTATTTGACCATGAAGACCCATATGATGCAAATGGCATAACTCCCGCATTCTGTCCACTTGCAGCGGTAAATGTATCAACCGCATATGTGATCTTGAGCGTCTTGTATCCCGCATCCGCAATAGCCTTCATAGATGCAAGATCTGATGACGGCGAAAACCTGATCTCCGCCTTTCCATAATCACTCCACTCATCTGTTGCCGCAGTCACCGTCTTCCAGCCGGTGTCCGGTTTCAGATCCTTTGTGATAGTCTCCGCCTTAGCTGTGATCTCCGGCCAGGTTATACTGCCGATGATCATGCATAAGGTGAGAACATACGCCAGGATTCTGCTCCCTGTTCCCTTTCTCATTTTCTTTTCCTCCTTGTACTTCCTTTTTCCTCCTAAAAAATACCCTATTATTAAAAATATAGCACAGAAAACACCTTCATGAGAACAAATAACCAGTCATTATTTATCCGCATTTTTGCCAATGTTTTCTGTGCTATTTTACCAATTTACTATCTACAATTATTTTTTTTGCTGCATCTATGTCGTTTGACATCTGTTTCTTTAATTCCTCAATACCTGCAAATTTCTTCTCGCCGCGAATTTTCTGTATAAGCTCAACTTTTATGATATTGCCATATATATCCCTGTCAAAATCAAATATATTGGTCTCTATGGTTATATTGCCATTATCATTCACCGTAGGATTATCACCTATATTGGTGATTCCCATATACATCCTGAACGGATCCTCGTGACCTGCATGTTCGCCTTTTACGATCTTTATCCTGGATGCATACACCCCCGCTGGCGGATATAGCTTATGATCCTGCGGCAGCATATTTGCAGTTGGGATTCCGATAGTTCTCCCAAGCTGTTTTCCTGACACGACCTCACCGGTCATGCTGTACGGTCTTCCCAGCATCGGTATTACCGCTCTCACGTTGCCCTCGGATATATTCCTTCTTATGACTGTGGAACTCACCACCTCGTCATCCTGCTCCAGCTTGTCTATGACTATGACCTTATAACCATACTCCTCAGCATGACTCTTCAAGGTCTCCACGTCACCTTTCCTGTCTCTGCCAAACCTATAGTCACTTCCAACCACCACATATCCGGCTCTCATCATACCCACCAGTATATCCCTGATAAAAGCCTCTGGCTCTGTTGCAGCAAATGCATCATCAAACGGATATTCGACCAGAACGTCAACACCTGTATCCGATACCACCTGTGCTTTCTCTTCAGATGTATATATGGTCTTCATATTACTCACATCAAACACATGATTTTCCCTCATGTCAAATGTGAACACGACTCCCATGTAGCCATGTTTCTGAAGTTTTAACACCTGCTCTATCAGAAGCATATGCCCCTGATGGATTCCGTCAAACTTTCCAAGGGCAACCGCTGTACGTTCTGTGCTGTTTAGTTGTATCTTCTTCGTATTCTTTATATAAATCATAAATGTATGTCCTAAATTTCATAAAATATATATTTGTAAACAGGCTCATCTAGCGATCACTGCCAGACTTATCACCTTACCATTAAACCCGCTCGAAATCATCTGCTCACCGGAAACATCTTGAACGGCACATACTGCCTCTTCTCATCGCTGTATTCATACAGTGCTGCAAATCTCCCGTTCTCATCGTACACCTTGACGTATGTGTCCCTGTATATCTGATTTTCCACAAATGAATCCGCAGAGAGTTTATTGCCATTTGCAAGAAGCTTCTCACCCTTTGCTGATATATGGAGCTCTGGAATATCCGGCATAAGCTTGTCTGTTGTGAGCACATGCTGCATAAGCGTTCCATCATCCCTTGCCTTCTCCACGGCATCAAGTGTCAGACTTTCTTCTATAGTAAAGCCTTTCACCTCTGTTCTGATAAGTCTCTCCATCACGGCTCCGCAGCCCAGCTTTTCTCCGATATCCCGGCAGAGACTTCTTATATAAGTACCCTTGGAACAATTCACGTCAAATGTTACCCTCGGAAGATCTGTCGAAAGTATCTGAATACTGTGTATCGTAACAGGTCTCGGCTGCCGTTCTATGACCTGCCCAGCTCTTGCAAGCTCATAAAGCTTCTTGCCATTTACCTTGATGGCAGAATACATCGGTGGGACCTGCATGTAATCCCCGACAAAACTCATCACTGTCTCAATGACTGTCTGCTCATCAGGATAGATGTCTGTCACATCTGTGAGTTTACCTGTGACATCCTCCGTATCACTGGTCTTGCCAAGCAGCATCGTACACGTATATGTCTTATTCTTCTCCGTCAGAAGATCACACATCTTTGTGGCACTTCCAAGACACACAAGAAGAACTCCCTCCGCCATGGGATCGAGAGTTCCGGTATGACCTATCTTTTTCTGTTTTAGTATACCCCGGAGCTTTGCAACCACATCAAATGATGTATAGCCCTGCTCCTTATATATATTGATAAAACCGTCTATCATAATTATTATTTATTCCTATCCAAGAAACTTTAAGCTGTTTTTATACCAGCTGCTTTTCAATCTCTGCGACTATCTCTGCAACTATCTTATCCGGATCGCCTTTTATATTGCATCCCGCTGCTTTTACATGACCGCCGCCGCCGTGGCTGCATGCGATCTCGCTCACATTCACGATGTCATTTGCTCTGAGTGATATCTTATACTCATTCTCTCCAGACTGATACATGAAAAATGCAACCTCTGTTCCTGATGTGAGTCTCAACTGATCGACTATGCCATCCGTATCCATCTTTGAAGCACCAAACTTTTCGAAATCTTCAAAAGTAAGCAATGTATGCGTAATCTTGCCATTTGCAAACTGCTTCATACCGAGCAGTGCGTAACCCAGAAGCTTATTCTGTGTAAGAGTCTTCTTATAAAATGTTTCATCTATAACAAAACTTGGTCTGGCTCCCTTTTCGATCAGAATTCCGGCAATCGTCATAGCTGATCTTGTCGTATTGCTGTGTTTAAACACGCCTGTGTCATGAACTATTCCCATGTATAATGCCTCGGCGCAAGGCTGATTTATTTTATCCTCATCAAGGAGTTTGAAGATTGCCTCCGCTGCAGAACACGCCTGTGGCTCCACATAGCACACATCACCAAAGCCCTTGTTGGATATATGATGATCTATGCACAGCGTCCTCTTTGCAGTCTCAAAATACTGTGCAAATGGAGTGAATCTATCCGGATCCCCGCAATCGAGTGACATGAACAGATCATAGATCTCATCATCAGTCTCATGCTTGACCTCAGATGCGCCATTCAAAAACATGAATACATCAGGAAATTCCTGAAGATATACCTGAACTTTCTTACCAGGGTAATTGCTTGTTATATAGTTATACATTCCAAGTGTAGAACCTATACAATCACCATCAGGATTTATATGTCCTGTTATGGCTATACTGTCTGCATTCTCTATCTCTCTTATAAGTTCGTTCATATATACCTCCCGCCGGCTCGATGTAGGAATATGCATTGTGACAGTTTGCCCATGCACAACTGCCACAATGCTCATTTTTCATTATTCTTCACTGTCATCTGAACCATCTGTTATATCTTCTGTCTCGTCCCCGTGCTTTCCAATAGCCTCGTCTATCTTGTGGGACATGTTAACACCATACTCTATGGACTGATCCATGATAAATGTTATCTCTGGAGTGTTTCGAAGATTTACAGAATGAGCAAGCTCTCTTCTGATATATCCCATCGCACTGGTCAGCCCTGCAAATGTGGAATCAACAGCATCCTGGTCTCCCAGGACACTGATATATGCCTTACAGAATTTGAGGTCAGGTGTGACAACCACATCAACAACTGATGTCATAGGTGATATTCTGGGATCCTTGATCTCACGACTTATGATCCTGCTCAGTTCCCTCTGAACCTCACCATTTATCCTGTTATTCTTTACACTGTTTTTTCTCATATCTATTACTACTTTCTAGGCACCTCTACCATCTCGTATGCCTCTATCTGATCTTCCTCTGCAACGTCCTGGAAGTTCTCAAATACCATACCACATTCGAATCCTGACTTAACTTCCTTTACGTCATCCTTAAATCTCTTAAGTGAAGCAAGCTTTCCTTCAAATATAAGATTGCCCTCTCTTGTGATCCTTACGCTGCAGTTTCTGTTGATTGTTCCGTCGAGAACATATGAACCGGCAATGACACCGATACCAGAAGCCTTGTACGTCTGTCTGATCTCTGCGTGTCCGATGACCTTCTCCTCATATATAGGATCAAGCATACCCTTCATTGCTGAATCAATATCCTCTATTGCATTGTAGATGACTCTGTACAGACGAACATCTACGCCCTCGCTGTCTGCCATATCCTTTGCTCTCGCATCCGGTCTGATATTGAAACCAATTACGATGGCATTTGATGCTGACGCAAGAATTATATCTGACTCGTTGATAGCACCTACACCTGCATGTATACACTTGATGACAACCTCGTCATTTGAGAGCTTTAAAAGGCTCTGTTTAACGGCCTCAACTGAACCCTGTACATCTGCCTTGATGATGATCTTGAGTTCCTTGAGGTTGCCGGCCTGGATCTGGCTGTACAGATCGTCAAGTGACATTCTCTGCTTTGTATCTGCAAGGAGCTTCTCCTTACCCTGTGAGATATATGTCTCAGATATGGTTCTGGCTTCCTTCTCATTGTCAACTGCCATGAATATCTCACCTGCATCAGGTACTGTGTTAAGTCCCTGGATCTGTACAGGTGTTGATGGAAGAGCCTCTGTAACTCTCTCACCTCTTGAGTTCGTCATAGCACGAACCTTACCGTGTGAAGCACCTACTGCGATGTAATCTCCAACATGGAGTGTTCCCTTCTGTACAAGCATTGTTGCAACAGGTCCGCGTCCCTTGTCAAGCTCAGCCTCTATGACGATACCTCTTGCCTTTCTGTTAGGATTTGCCTTGAGTTCAAGCACATCTGCTGTTAGAAGTATCATCTCAAGGAGATTGTCGATACCTTCCTTAGTATGTGCAGATACAGGACAGAATATTGTTGAACCGCCCCAATCCTCTGGGATAAGCTCATACTCTGTAAGCTCCTGCTTAACTCTCTCTATATTGGCACTTTCCTTATCGATCTTGTTGATCGCTACGATGATCTCTATTCCGGCAGCCTTTGCATGGTTTATAGCCTCAACTGTCTGTGGCATTACTCCATCATCGGCAGCTACAACAAGGATAGCGATATCTGTACTCTGTGCACCACGCATACGCATTGCTGTGAACGCCTCATGTCCAGGAGTATCAAGGAATGTTATAGTCTGACCATTTACATCGACAACTGATGCACCAATGGCCTGTGTGATTCCACCAGCCTCACCTGATGTTACCTTTGTCTGTCTGATAGCGTCAAGAAGTGATGTCTTACCGTGGTCAACGTGACCCATAACACAGACAACAGGTGGTCTTGAAACCATATCCTTCTCGTCCTCTTCGTCCTCCTTCAGGAGTTCCTCGATAACATCTACCTTCTCCTCTTCTTCAGCTATACAGTTGTACTCGAGAGCGATCTCTGAAGCCTCATCAAATGAAAACTCAGAGTTCACATTAACCATCTTTCCTGCAAGGAAAAGTTTCTTTATGAGAGCTGTTACAGGTGTCTTAACCGCATCGGCAAGATCCTTGAGTGTAACTGTCTCTGGAAGTGTGATGGTTCTGATTGCATCCGGATCCTCCTGTGGTGTCTGCTGCTTCTTCTGAGGCTTGCTCTTGACATTCTTTGCAAGTCTGCTGATATCTGCCTCAACCTCCTCTGGAGATCTTCTATTACCCTTACGAGGCTTATTCTTATCTCTGTTGTAATTGTCTCTGTTCTGACTCTTCAGATCTTTACCTGGCATCTCCTTGGCGTCGAAGTCCTTGCGGTCTCTTCTAAACGGTGCTCTCTTCTGAGCCGGGCTGTCATCCTCGTCATCCTTGCCAAATGGCATGTTGATACGATTGCTGAAACGGTTTCCGCCATCTCTTCCAAAGCCTCTTCCGCCCTGGTTTCTGTCGCCTCCGTCTCTGCCAAAACGGCCGCCGCCCTGGTTTCTGTCGCCCTGGCCATCTCTGTTAAATCTTGGCCTGTCGCCCTGGTTCCTGTCACCCTGACCATCTCTGTTAAATCTTGGTCTGTCGCCCTGGTTTCTGTCACCCTGACCATCTCTGTTAAACCTTGGTCTGTCGCCCTGGCCGTCCCTATTAAACCTTGGTCTGTCGCCCTGGTTCCTGTCGCCCTGACCGTCTCTATTAAATCTTGGTCTGTCGCCCTGGTTCCTGTCGCCCTGACCGTCTCTATTAAATCTTGGTCTGTCGCCCTGGTTTCTGTCGCCCTGACCATCTCTGTTAAATCTTGGCCTGTCGCCCTGATTTCTGTCGTTCTGATTTCTGTCGCCACTGAATCTTGCTCTGTCAGTGCCGCCCTGTCTGTCGTTGTTAAATCTGACTCTGTTTCCGTTATTATTCATCTTGCCGCTGTTCTTATCCTCTCTGGCAAATCTAACATGATTGCCAGCCCCCTGTCTGGCTGCCTGATTGTCCTCTCTTGCAGAAGTCTGCCTAGGTGTTTCTGCCTTTGTCTGCTGCTGTTTTGGAGTCTCTGTCCTAACAGTCTGTGTCTTCACAGTCTCGGCAGCGGTCTGTGGCTTTATCTGCTGCTTTGGCTCCTGCTTCGGAACCACTGGCTTTGCCTGCTGCTTTGGAGTCTCTGTCTTGGCTGCTGCCTGCTTTGGAGCGTTTCCAGCACCACTGAACTTTGACTTAACTATTGCCACCATTGAGTCATCAAGATTTGACATGTGACTCTTGATCTCTATTCCCTTTGCACCAAGGGTATCTATAATATCTTTATTTGAAATGTTCAACTGTTTTGATAATTCGTGTACTCTGATTTTTGCCAAATGTTACACCTCCATGTTTTCATTTACATTCATATACTTTATGATCTGATTGCCAAAACCTTCGTCCAGTATAGCCACCGATGTCCTCATCTCGTTTCCCGTGTACTTGCCAAGCTCATCCTTGGTTCCGTACTCGTAATATGGGATTCCATAGTAGTTGCACTTCTGGTCGAAAAGTTTCTTTGTATTGTCAGAGGCATCCTTTGCAACTATAACAACATATGCACTCTGAGTCTTTACCGCTCTCTCTACTGAAAAATTGCCACTGCAGAGCCTTCTCGCTCTAGCACACAAAGAAATAGTCGAGTATATCTTATTGTTCTTCAATATCACGCAGCTCCTTGTCTAATTGTTCATAAACCTCAGAAGGTATGCTCACCTTGAAAGACTTCTCAAGGGCTTTACTTCCGACCGCCTTCTTCAGACAGTCCGTTTTCCTACATATGTAGGCGCCTCTGCCGCTAAGCTTTCCTGTGGCGTCAACTGCAAACGCACCGTCACTGCTGCGGACAATCCTGATAAGCTGATTCTTCTGAACCATCTCACGGCATCCAAGACATTGCCTCAGAGGTATCTTCTTTGCCATCTCATCACTCCCTGTTTCTTTTCATGTGCCGTCCGGTATCCTCCGGACAAGTGCAGCGCATCGTCATAACCAAATGTAAATGACTATTCCTCTACGCCTGTGTCATCGGTTTCATCTATGTCAACTGAAGCTGACTTGGCATCTTTATCATCGTCAACCTCATCATAATAATCATCATCGCTTCCGTATGGATCAAAATCTTTGTCATAACCACCGTCTGGTGCCTGATCGTCGAAATAACCCATCTCCTCAGCCTTTGAATGACTCTTGATATCGATCTTATATCCTGTGAGCTTTGCTGCAAGTCTTGCATTCTGACCTTTCTTACCTATAGCAAGTGAAAGCTGTGTATCAGGCACTACGACAAATGCACTCTTCTCATCAAGATCAACAGATACATCCTCAACATCTGATGGACTGAGTGCGTTGTAAATAAACTCAGCAGGGTTCTCACTCCAAGGGATGATATCTATCTTCTCGCCATTTAAATCTGCGACAACCGCATTTACTCTGTCTCCGTTTACACCGACACAGGCTCCTACAGCATCAACATTCTCATCATTTGACCACACAGCGATCTTTGATCTTGAACCGGCCTCTCTGCAGAAGCTCTTGATCTCAACAACGCCGTCCGCGATCTCTGTAACTTCCTTCTCAAACAGTCTCTTCACAAGCTCTGGATGTGTTCTTGAAACCACGATCTTTGGTCCCTTGTTTGTCTTCTTGACCTCAGTCACATACAGCTTGATCCTGTCGCCTCTCTCATATGTCTCGCCCTCGATCATCTCTGATGGCTTCAAGAGTGCCTCTGTTTTATCATCAAGACTTACATTCACACTGTCTCCAACCTGTCTCTCAACGATTCCTGTAACCACATCCTTCTCTTTCATATGGAAATGATCGTATATAGCAGCTCTCTCGTTCTCATTAATTGCCTGAACTATGACATTTCTCGCACGCTGAGCCGCTATTCTACCAAAGTTCTTTGTTGTTATCTCAACGTTTACCGTATCGCCGATCTCATATCTTCTGTTCAGCATCTTAGCCTGGCTGAGAGATATCTGAAATGACGGATTCTCAACCTCATCAACAACCTCCTTGGCTGCGTACACATGGCACTCTCCTGTCTCTCTGTCAAGTGAAACTGTTATGTTCTCGTCTGTATTGAAATCCTTCTTGCAGGCTGTCTTGAGTGATCTCTCAATAGCCTCAAGCAGTACATCCTTGCTTATGTTTCTCTCCTTCTCCAGCTGATTCAATGCTTCAATGATCTCTGACACCTTTTTATCCTCCTAATATATAAATGCTAAACGTATCATAGAAATATCTTTTCTTGATATTGTAACTTCTGTTTCATCCTCGAATTCTATGGTAACCGTAGCGTCATCATATGCCTTAAGCACACCCTCAAACTCCTTTGCACCATTTATCTTGACAAATGTCTTGATCTCAACTACCTTACCAATACTTCTCTTAAAATCGTTCTCTTTCTTCAGTGGTCTTGTAAGTCCCGGTGAACTTACCTCCAGTATATATGCATCACTGATATAATCCTCCTGATCGAGAAGGTCTCCCAATGCCCTGTTTACTATCTCGCAGTCATTTATCGTGATGCCGCCTTCCTTGTCAGCATACACTCTCAGATAATAATCACTGCCTTCCTTCACGTACTCCACATCCACAAGCTCAAGGTTGTTTGCCTCAATGATCGGAGTTACCAGTTCAACTGTCTTTGCCTCAATATCTGCTCTCTTCGTAATACGACCACCTTTCTCTTATAAGACCTTTACAACAATTAAGAGTGGGCCAAAGCCCACTCTCATGTTGCATACTATAACAATCATATTTATTGTATCATAATTATCAGATAATTCAAGTGCAAATATCAACAAATATGCCGATAAATACAGGTTTTTCCTTGTAAACATCTTGTAACTATAACGATATAACGTCATCCGCACTCTATCTTCCCCATATCATCAGCCGTTTCTTCTGGCTGCGTCCTCACGGTAATATTTATCAAGTATCTTGTTCGCTTTCTTGTCATCAAGGACACATTTGTTCGAGAGGGCTGTCTTTACGAGTTCATCGAGAGCCTCCTCCCTCAGTGACGGTGTCTTTATGTTGACATTTGCAAGCTCTGTATATGCTCCCATCTTTCTTGTGAGGGTCTCATACTCCTCTGGGAGCATCCTGTCTATCATGTTCCTGATCTGCTTCGACACTGCCTGACTGTTGCCTCCAGTCGTCACACCCACAACAAGATCTCCTCTCACGATAACTCCAGGGAAAAGGAAACTGCTGAGATCTTTGTTGTCAGCCACATTCACCATGATATCATTGTCGTTGCAGTATTTGCCTATCTTTGCATTGATCTCTGGACGTCTTGTGGCTGCCACAACTATATCCGCGTTCTGCAGGATATCAAGAGCCACGTTGCTCTCATGCACATTTATGCCCTTTAAAGCCTTTATATCATCGCATATCTTCGGAGCTATAACTGCGATCTTTGCGCCAAAATAAAGCAGTGAGTTAATCTTTCTGAGCGCTGCCTTTCCTCCGCCTATTACGATGACCTTCTTATTTTCAAGATTTATGTACATTGGGAAATATGCCATATCGATTCTCCTTCCGAATATATAAAAATAATCTGCATATATTGTAGTGAAACGACTGCCCTCTTATGCGACAGTTACGAATAGAATTATAAATGAGGAAATAGAAAATGGCAATTACAAATAACGTGGGTTCACTAAAAATTCATATTACCAACAACAATTTTTTTCCTGTACAGGGCGCATCTGTGTTCGTAAGCCCCACGGGAATTCCTGATGCGGTGTCCGAGGAGCTTGTAACCGATGAAAATGGTATCGTGATCGATGAGGAGCTTCCCGCCCCTGATGTAGCCTACAGTCTAGAGCCCGGCGACAACCAGCCCTACTCCGAATACAATGTTCTCGTAAATGCGCCCGGATATAATGAGCGCTTTGTCTCCGGTGTTCAGATATTCCCCGGTGAAAATGGCATCCAGAACATAGAACTGACCCCTGAGGATGGAAGTCCCGACTCTCCCACTGTCCTTGATGCCCACACGCTTTGGGCGGAATACCCTCCAAAGATAGCTGAGGACATTATAAAACCTGTGAATCCATCCGGAGGAATAGTTCTGAGCCGTGTCGTCGTACCAGAGACCATCGTTGTCCATGACGGTGCTCCAACCGATCCGACCGCCAAAGATTACTATGTTCCATATAAGGACTACATAAAAAATGTCGCCTGCAACGAGATATATTCAACCTGGCCAGATGCCGCGATCCGTGCAAATGTCCTGGCGATACAGTCATTTACCCTAAACCGAGTGTACACGGAATGGTATCGGGGTAAAGGCTATGACTTCACCATAACCAGCAACACGGCATTTGATCAGAAATGGGTATACAATGCGACTATATTTGAAAATATTTCACAGGTGGTCGATGAGATGTTTGCAAGCTATCTATCAAAGCCGAATGTCACTCAGCCGCTGTTCACCCAGTACTGCGATGGCAGGCGTGTGTCCTGTCCCGGCTGGATGACTCAGTGGGGCTCAAAATCCCTGGCCGACGACGGTCTGACCGCCATCCAGATTCTCCGCTACTATTACGGAGACAATCTGTACATCAACACATCCGAAACCATATCCGGAATTCCTTCATCATATCCTGGCTATGACCTCACCATCGGTTCAAGCGGCGACAAGGTATTCCAGCTTCAGCGCCAGCTCGCCCGAATAGCACTGAACTATCCTGCTATTGGCTCCATAGCTGTAGATGGAGTATACGGTCAGCACACTGCAGATGCCGTAAAGAACTTCCAACAGATATTCAATCTTCCGGCAACGGGTGTCACGGATTACAAAACGTGGTATAAGATTTCCCAGATATATGTGGGCGTTACCAAGATTGCAGAGAATGTGTAGAATTATATGTGATCTCTGTCCGTCAAACAGAGGGGTCAGGCATATGAGGTAAGGCACCTTTTACATGGATTTTACACAAAGCAGAGGGGTCAGGCACCTTTTACATGGATTTTACATATAAATGGCATGCACTTCTTTTGTTTGGTTTTTCTCTTGATGGCGCGCAACACAAAAAAAGCTGAAATCATAATGATTTCAGCTTTTAGCAGTTCGTAGGGGAATCGAACCCCTGTTTTCGCCGTGAGAGGGCGACGTCTTAGCCGCTTGACCAACGAACCATAGGTTTTATTTTTTAATTGTAGGATCTTTTAACTATTCAATCCTTAGCAGTTCGTAGGGGAATCGAACCCCTGTTTTCGCCGTGAGAGGGCGACGTCTTAGCCGCTTGACCAACGAACCTTAAGTGCTTGTTTTCTTGCCGCTTCACTTGCGACCTGTTTAATATAACAGAAACGAAACAAGAATGCAAGCACTTTTTTTATAAATTTCGAAAGAATTTTTTCAAAGAAATTTCGTAAGATTTTTGTTTGTCCTTCTTGTGTATAATGTCTTAAAGTTCTCCCTTAAAGGTCTTGCCTGTACCTGAATCTCCGTTTATCAAAGTCAGCCAGCTCTTTAGCTCTAGCTCAAACACCATATCTTCACTTTTTATCTGCATATTTTGTATCATGTCCTCACCTCATATAATTCATATAGTTTGTATTAAAGTATGCATCATTATAGTCTATTGTATTTTCCGGTTTATCCAAATAGATATTTAACATATTATTACCGTCTTGATTCCCCTCCATATATTATAACACTATGTATATCGTACCATTTTATGTGATTTTTGCATTATATTTGTAGTGTAATCTTATCCATTTTTAGAATTTCAGTTTTAAAACTTTTAATTTTAAGACTTTCCGTTTTATCCATTCACTGTTTAACCACTTTTCATTTTATCCATTTATTTATATATTAAAAAAAAGATACAATATTTCCCTGAACAGACCTTTTACACCTAGAAAGATACAAAATATTCAAATAATTGTATCTTTCAGAGGATAAACTGGCTAATATGGAAAATATTGCATCTTTTAAGCATAAAACTTATTAACTTGGAAAATACTGTATCTTTCTTGTATTTCTAAGTGCAAAACTAATCAATATGAAAAATGTTGTATCTCTTTACATAAAGTCAAACAGCGACAGCTGATTTGTCTCTGGCATTCCGTCCAGGATTCCGAGTTCGCTCATCTTCTCTATGGTACCCTTGCCTATCTTGGCACGCTCATTGATCTCCTCCTTGGAGAGGAACGGTCCCTTCTGGGCAGCCTCGTAGAGCTGCTGGGCAGCCTTCTCTCCCATTCCTTCTATGGATGCGAAGGATGGCATGATCTTGCCGTCTATTATCTGGAATCTGTCGGCTTTCGCCTTGTATATATCTATAGGGACAAAGTCGTAGCCTCTTGCGTACATCTCGAGAACTATCTTCAGATCCTTGAGCTTGCCCTCGTCCTTGGCTGATCTCTTGTTCTTGTCCACCTTGCTTATCTCATTGATATGGAAGAGAACTCTCTCCTTTCCAAAGCACATCATCTCATAACTGAAATCATCAGCTCTGATACTGAAGAATGCCGTATAGTACTCAAGCGGATAATTGACCTTGAACCATGCAATTCTCCACGCCATCATGACATATGCCGCAGCATGGGCCTTCGGGAACATGTACTTGATCTTCTGACACGACCACACGTACCAGTCAGGCACTCCGTGGGCTGCCATCTCAGCCTTCCAATCCTCCCATTTGTCACATTTGCCCTTGGCTACTATTCCTTTACGGACTTTCTCCATGATATTGAAGGCAAGTCCGGCATCAAGTCCCATATGTATCAGATAAACCATAATATCGTCACGACAACAAATGGCTGTCGATATGGTACACTTGCCCGACTTGATGAGCTCCTGTGCGTTGCCCAGCCACACATCGGTTCCATGTGCCAGACCCGCTATTCGTACAAGGTCTGAGAAACATGTAGGCTTGGCATCTATAAGCATCTGCATAGCGAAATCCGTTCCGAATTCCGGTACACCCAGACTTCCAAGCGGTATTCCGTTGATATCCTCCGGGGTGATCCCCAAAGACTTCGTGCTGTGGAAAAGCTCCATGACATCCTTGTCATCAAGTCTTATCTTCGTGGCGTCAAGTCCCGTCAGATCCTCAAGTCGCCTGATCATGGTCGGATCATCGTGTCCAAGAATATCGAGCTTAAGCAGGTTATGATCGATTGAATGGTACTCAAAGTGCGATGTGATGATATCCGATGTCACATCATTTGCCGGGTGCTGTATAGGGGTAAATGAATATATCTCCTCGTGTCTCGGGAGAACTATCATACCACCCGGATGCTGACCCGTAGTTCTTCTGACACCAGTACATCCAAGAGCCAGACGCTCCATCTCACACCTTCTCTTTGTGACTGTTGCATTCTCCTCAGCGTACTTCTTCGCGGCTTTTTCATCCATTCCGGACGCCTTGGCCTCCGCCATAAGTTCCTCTTTGGAGTGATCCTTGAAATAATTGTACACATATCCAAATGCTGTCTTTTCCGCAACACCACCTACTGTTCCCGCCTTGAATGCCTTGCCCTTGCCGAAGAGCACCTCGGTGTAGGCATGTGCCTTCGACTGATACTCTCCTGAGAAGTTCAGATCGATATCAGGCTCCTTGTCTCCGTTAAATCCAAGGAAGGTTTCGAATGGTATATCATGTCCTTCCTTTATGAGTGGTGTTCCGCAATTTGGACAGTCTCTGTCAGGCATATCACATCCGCTCATTCCAGAATACGACTTTACAAGCTCCGAGTCAAAATCTACAAAATGGCACTTCGGACATATATAGTGCGCTGACAGAGGATTAACCTCCGTGATACCAGCCATTGTAGCGACAAATGAAGAACCGACCGAACCTCGCGAACCAACCAGATATCCGTGGTCATTTGAATCCCACACAAGCTTCTGCGCAATTATGTACATAACCGCGAATCCATTTGAGATGATGGAGTGCAGTTCCCTGTCCAGTCTCTCCTGAACCTGCGGTGGAAGCTCAGGACCATATATCTGATGTGCCTTCGTGTAACATATATCAGTAAGTGTCTGATCCGAATTCTCGATTATTGGCGGTGCCTTATCAGGTCTCACTGGTTCAATCCTCTCCACCATGTCAGCTATCATGTTAGTGTTGGTTATGACTACTTCCCGTGCCTTATCACTTCCAAGATACTGGAATTCTGCCAGCATTTCCTCCGTTGTCCTGAAGTAGAGTGGCGGCTGCATGTCCGCATCGTCAAATCCCTTGCTCTTCATGATTATCGCTCTGTATATATAGTCCTCCGGATTCAGAAAATGGACATCACATGTAGCGACAACAGGCTTGTTGAACATCTCGCCAAGCTCCACTATCCTCTTGTTGTACTCTATCAGATCGTCCATGGTCTTTGGATTTCTAGTATCCCTTGTCATGAACTCATTGTTGCCAATGGGCTGTATCTCCAGGTAGTCAAACCAGTTTACCAGTCTCACTATCTCTTCATCGGGAGCATCGTCAACGATGGCTCTGAACAGTTCTCCCGCCTCGCAGGCAGATCCCAGTATCAGTCCCTCCCTGTATTTGTTGATGAGACTCATCGGCATACGCGGTCTTCTCGCAAAGTACGTAAGATGCGACTCAGAGATGAGCCTGTACAGATTGACCCTGCCGATCTCATTCTTTGCCAGGATGATACCATGGTATGTCTTGTCTTTTTTTATGGCGTCAGGTGACGTACTTCCGAGGACATTCAGATCATCCATGGTCTTGACATCCCTCTCCTTCAGCATATCAAGGAGCTTGAAGAACACCTTTGATGTAGCCTCTGCATCATCTATAGCCCTGTGGTGATGAGCATTTACTACCTTCAGTTCCTTACACACTCTGTCCAGGGTGAATTTGCCAAGCTCCGGCAAAAGTATGTGGCTGAGAGTCATAGTGTCCAGAACTGTATTGTCGAACCTCAGTCCCAGTTCCTCCGCATTCTTCTTTACAAATCCCGTGTCAAATGACGCATTGTGTGCTACCACTATGTCATCACCGCAGAACTCCACAAATCTCGGTACTATGACATCATACATAGGTGCATCCTTTACCATGTCATCGTTTATGGAGGTGAGCTGTTCTATCTGGTATGGGATCGGAACGCCTGGATTGATAAACTCTGAGAACGTGTCAACGACCTCGCCGTCCTTCACCTTGACAGCACCTATCTCTATGATCTTATTGTGTTTCTTTGAAAGTCCTGTCGTCTCTATATCAAATACTACATATTCTGAATCGAGACTCTGGTTTCTGGAATTCTTGACCAGATCTTTGAGATCATCTACAAAATATCCCTCGACACCGTATATTATCTTGAAATCTTTTCTGAGTCCCTTTGTGTGATTGGCTATAGGGAAAGCCTGAACCACGCCGTGATCGGTGATGGCTATAGCTGGATGTCCCCAGTCACTGGCACGCTTGACTATCGTCTCTATGTCTACGACACTGTCCATCTCACTCATCTTGGTGTGCATATGGAGTTCGACTCTCTTCTCCGGATATGTATCCATACGAGGCACACGGAAATCCTGTATATGCTTCATTCCGAGTACTCTGCAGATCATGACTTCCTTAGCATACGAGTCAAATTCGGCTAGGCCCTTCATCCTGTAGAACTTTCCCTTTTGTATCTCCTCACGGTAGACCTCCATATCCTCAGGGCTACAGAACATCTTGAATCCTATGGTATCCGTGAAATCCGTGATATATCCCGTAAGAATGATCTTGCCATTTCGAAGTTCCCTTTCCTCCGTGTTCATGATCTGTCCGTGAATGACTACCTCACCGATACCGTCATTGATACTGGATATCTCAAGGAGCTGTCCTTCCACATCCCTTCCGATGAACACATCGGGATCATCTGAATATCTCTTTCTCCTGCCAAACGCCTCCTTGCCCGCAGGCTTCTGTGCATTGTCCCCAGCCGTTGCCAGGGCAGCCTTTGTCTCTGTCTTTTTCTCACCAGCAGCCTTCTCCGAACTCTTGCTGACAGCAAGCTGCTCCTTTCCAACCGCCTGACCGTCAACGATTATATCGCCATGATCTCTGAGGTTACTAAGTATCGCATCTATCTTCTGCTGCTCCACAAGTGCACTCGCCCGGCGCAGCTTTTCCTTGTCAGCCTCATTAAACTCAAATGCAACATTTACATTCATGTCAAATCTGTCGTGGAACATCTCTTCCATGTAGTGCTTTATCTTGTCCGCATGGATATGGGCTATTTTACTGTCCTCTATCGCTATAGTTATAACGTCCGCATCACAATACCAGTCGCCAACAGATCTCGATATCAGCCTGTATCCAACATTACTGAATGACTTGATGTCGTAGAGAATGCTCTTCTCATACGCCCTGACTATAGCCTCAAGATTATACTGTGTAGACAGATCATAGTGTTCCCTGATCTGAACCGTGTACCGCCGCTTTCCAAATATATGCTTTCTGAGTGCCTCCTCAGCCTTCTCAATATTAGGACGGCTTATTATATGTCTTGAACTTATATCTACTCGCAGAATCTCCCTGTTCTCTATGATAACTACCCTTGTTACATATACCTCTTCCCGGAACAGTCCATCCAGTTCCTTAGGCATCTCAAGTCCGCCAAACACATCAAAAAACAGCTGCCTCTCCGGATTTTCTTTTTCGTCCGACTCTGTCTCAGCATGCTTTCCTTCAGTTTTCTCTGGCTCATCTTGCACTGATGCCTGGACTTTATCCGGAACATTCTGCACAGGAGCTTCGTTTACCGGCTGCGGCTCCATCTGCATGTCCTCATACATAAGCGACTGCATCTGTTCTTCATACATCTGCTGTTCGTACGCCATGGCATCCTGCATCTCACACGCATATATATCATCTATATTTTGTTGCCCTGTCCCCTGATATTCGTTACTATTCAATCTGATCACTCCAATTATCCAGTTCATGCTTAAGAACTGGTATAAACTCCTCTTCACTTAGTTTTCCTACAATCTGACCACGCTTTATGAGAAGGCCGCAGCCTTTTCCTCCGGCTATTCCAAGATCAGCCTCCTTAGCCTCACCGGGACCATTTACAATGCATCCCATGACCGCAACCTTGATATTTAAATTGTCGTAGTCGGATACAAGTTTTTCAACCTTATTTGCAAGTCCTATGAGATCTATCTCAGTCCTGCCACATGTAGGACATGACACAAGCTCAACGCCGCCCTTTCTGAGACCGAGCGCCTTGAGTATGAGCTTTGCAGACAATATCTCATCCACCGGATCACCTGTCAATGATACACGGATAGTATCGCCTATTCCCTCATGCAATATGATTCCAAGGCCAACTGATGACTTTATGTTTCCTCTAGTCACGGTTCCCGACTCAGTGATTCCAACATGGAGCGGATAGTCTGTCTTGTCCGCTATAAGCTCGTGAGCCTTCACACACATCATGACATCTGAGGACTTTATACTAATAACTATATTGTGATAATCGAGATCTTCTATCATCCTCACCTTGTCAAGAGCACTCTCAACTATGCCCTCAGCTGTGACTCCGCCGTACTTCTCCACCAGGTCTTTTTCGAGGGAACCGCTGTTTACTCCTACCCTTATCGGTATATTTCTCTTTTTCGCAGCCTCCACCACTTTGGCAAGCTTCTGCTGTCCGCCAATATTTCCTGGATTTATCCTTATCTTGTCAACGCCGTTCTCAATGGCCTTAATCGCGAGTCTGTAGTCAAAATGTATGTCCCCAACTAGAGGTATATGAATCCTCTTTTTTATCTCTGGAACAGCATCAGCCGCAGCCTCGTCATTTATGGTGCATCTTATTATATCACAGCCCGCTTTTTCAAGCCGTAGAATCTGTGCAACTGTAGCTTCAACATCACTTGTCTTTGTATTTGTCATGGACTGGATGAGGATCGGATTTCCCCCTCCTATAACTCTGTCACCTATGTGAATCTCTCTTGTCTTCATATATCCATAAACGCCAGTGCCGAAACGGCACCGGCGTCTTCCTCCTATAAAAATATTTATAACTTTACCTGCAATATTCTTTATTCATTAACAGACTGATATGTCAGCTGAAGAATACATTCTTTATATCATTGAACAGTATAACTACCATCAATATCATTACCAGTACGAAGCCTATCACCGTAACTATGTTCTCCTTCTCTTTAGGAACTTTCCTCCTGGTTATGAGCTCTATGAGCAGGAACAGGAAACGTCCGCCGTCAAGTCCAGGTATCGGCAGCATATTCATGATTCCAAGGTTCGCTGAGAGCAGTACTATATAGTTCATCCAGTTGAGAAGCACTGTTAGAAGATCAACCTTTGCCGCCTCCTTGAATGTGTCGTTCATGCTCTTTGCGACTCCCACAGGACCAGACACTTCATCTGAGCTTACCTGTCTGGTAACTATGAGCTTGAGACTGAGGAATGTCGCCTTCACCCAGTATCTGACCTCATATGCAGAATACTTCATCAACTCTCCAAAATTCTCCGGCAGCACATAGCCGCAACTCATTATTCCCACTTTATATCCGGAACTCGTTTTGACCGGATACACCGTCGTATCATATACAGTGCCGTCTTTTCTCTGAAGTTCCAGGTCTATCGGTGATCCGTCTCCGTATATCTCAAGATATATCTGAAGTTCCCTGAAATTCTTTATACTGCTTCCGCCTATCTTAAGTACTGTATCTCCGTCCTCTATGCCGGCTTCCTGCGCTGGATAAACTCCGCCAAAGTCCTTAACAACATCCGCGTACTCACTGTCCTGCGCCATCTCCTGATCGTACACCTGACCGATTGTCGCCGGATCCGTTCCACAAAAATGTATGAGTATCACTGAGAATATAAATGCGATGACTATATTCATAAACGGACCAGCCAGCACAACAGCCATTCTTGCCCATATTGATTTCTTGTCAAATGAGTTCTCATCGTTCTCATTCTCCTCCTCATCCTCGCTGAGCATCATGCAATATCCACCGAGAGGTATAAGTCTCAGTGAGTATTGTGTCTCTTTCTTTTTGAATGAGAAGAGCTTGGGACCAAGACCCATTGAAAACTCTTTTACGGTTATATGATTCATCTTGGCTACTATAAAATGTCCAAGTTCATGGAAAAATATTATCACGCCAAACACAAGTATTATAAGTATAATGTTCAATCTACCACCTGCTTTCTACCAATTCATATACCCATTTTTCCGTATCCAGTATCTGGGATACATCAGGATCCTCTATGATCTTATGCTCCGACATACACTCCTCTATTATCCTGTATATGTCAAGGAACTTTATCCTTCTGTCTAAAAACTTTGCTACTGCACATTCATTTGCCGCATTGAACACAGTAGGCATTGAACCGCCCTTCCCTATAGCATCGTACGCATATTTAAGTCCCTTAAATGTATCCATATCCGGTTTCTCCACGAGGATTGAATTCATCTTCCAGAAATCCAGCCTGTCTCCCGCAAGATATCTCCTCTCAGGATAAAACAGTGCATACTGTATCGGAAGTTTCATATCCGGTGTGCCAAGCTGCGCCATAACCGCGCCGTCCCGGTATTCTACCATAGAGTGTATGATACTCTGAGGCTGCACAACCACCTGTATGTTGCACGGATCGACATCAAAAAGCCATTTTGCCTCTATAACCTCAAGACCCTTATTTACCATCGTAGCTGAGTCTATGGTTATTTTTCTTCCCATGCTCCAATTTGGATGCTTGAGTGCATCCTCCACCTGCACATGTGACAGGAATTCTGTATCCTTACCTCTGAAAGGTCCTCCTGATGCAGTAAGAAGTATCTTAGCCACATCACCGTGTACATTTCCCTGAAGGGACTGGAATATCGCTGAATGCTCACTGTCAACAGGGAGTATTGACACGCCTTTTTCTTTTGCAAGAGGCATGATGATGTGTCCCGCTGTGACCAGAGTCTCCTTGTTTGCAAGAGCTATATCCTTGCCTGCATTTATCGCCGCGATGGTTGGTCTTATTCCTATCATACCAACTATTCCCGTAACCAGGATATCCGATGACTGAAGCTCTGCTATCTCTATAAGTCCATCCATACCAGACACTACCTTTATATCTGTGTCGCAAAGATTCTGCTTAAGGACTGCTGCATCTTCCTCGCTCCATATACCGATGATCTCCGGTCTGAACTCCCTAGCCTGTTTCTCCAGAAGCTTTATATTCTTTCCCGCTGCAAGTGCCACAATATTTAAATCATCATTTGCTCTGGCTATCTCCAGAGTCTGGGTTCCGATGGAACCGGTGGATCCGATTATCGCTGTGTTCTTCATATTTCCTCCTGTACACTCCTGATACGATCAGGACATAAATAGGCAGCATCCAGTGAACTCACTGGGCACTGCCCATTATTTACAAACATTTATCCATTACTGCAATACGATGATAATATATTACAGCAGATACATCAATAAATAATAGATTATAGGTGCTGTAAATATTATACTGTCAAATCTGTCTAATATTCCACCATGACCCGGGATAAGCTTTCCGTAATCCTTGATGTCATTGTTTCTCTTTATTGCCGATGCTGCCAGATCACCTATGACTGCAGGAAGTGCTCCGACAGCTCCAATCACTGCAAAAAGCAACGGTGCATAGTTCATTTGTTCTACATATGAGTTGAACAGTATACCAAATACCGCTCCAAATATACCGGCTCCCATTATTCCGCCGATCAGTCCCTCTATGCTCTTCTTCGGGCTGAGTACAGGCGCCATCTTGTGTTTGCCGAGTGCTCTGCCGACAAAATACGCACATGTGTCATTTATCCATGAACTGACAAATATGAGGAGCACCAGAACAAGTCCATGCTTCATATCTCTTATCAGATACACAAATGACAACATGACACTCACATAGAAGAAATCCATAAACGATGCCATGATCTGTTTATCAGAATATGTTGGGAATGTGAGTACATACACAGCAAGCATAACCAAAAGATATATCACCATCATAGGGATTATTATATCCATACGCTGAAGATATATTGCCACATAATAGAAAATCGTTGCTAGATAACATACAATCCCCGGCAGCTTTCTGTTGACTCCATATACCCTAAGCAATTCCATATTACCTATAAGTGACACAAGTCCCATGAATGCACATGTGACTGCACCGCCAAAATACAATGTGACAGCAAGTATCACCACCAGCACCGCTCCACTTATAACTCTCTGTTTCATTATATAATATCCTCCGGATCACTGATATCTATTTTGCATCTCCGAATCTTCTCTCTCTCTTGTTGTAATATCTGACCGCCTCAACGAGAGAATCCATATCAAAATCCGGCCACAATGTGTCTGTGAAATAAAACTCCGAATATGCAAGCTGCCATGGCAGGAAATTTGAAGTCCTCTCCTCACCACTGGTCCTTATAAGCAGGTCCGGATCAGGAACTCCCTTAGTGTCAAGATAATCTGCAAACAACTTCTCATCGATATCACCGGCCTTAACCTTTCCGTCAGCCGCATCATTCAATATCTTCTTCGTCGCTCTGACTATCTCATCTCTTCCGCCATAATTTATTGCAATGTGGAACTGAAGTCCGGTATTATTTGCTGTCGCTCTCTCAAGATCATTCATTTTCTGGACGATATCCTCTGGAAGTCCCTCTCTCTTGCCTATGAGATTGACTTTCATATTCGCATTGTTTGACCTCTCTATACTGTCAACCAGATATTTTCTGAAAAGGTTCATTATACCTGTGACTTCCTCAACTGACCTTTTCCAGTTCTCAGTAGAAAATGCATATACCGTAAGGTGCTTTATACCCAGCTTGTCACAGTTCTCACATATCGCCTCAAGAGCTTTCGCACCCTCAGCATGTCCATAATTTCTTGGAAGAAATCTCTTTTTTGCCCATCTGCCATTTCCATCCATTATAACCGCAACATGTTCTGGCACATTGAGCAATTCTCCGTTAATTTCTCTCTTCATATTTTCTCCGATATCCCTATACAGTCATTATTTCCTTAGACTTTGCTTCAACAGCCTTGTCTATCTGTCCAACATACTTGTCTGTGAGCTTCTGTATCTTATCTTCGTTGTCTGCAAGCTCATCCTCGCTGATGTCTCCACTCTTCTCCATCTTCTTGATAGCATCATTTGCATCTCTTCTGATGTTTCTTATTGCAACCTTTGCAGCCTCACCCTTCTTCTTGATATCCTTTACGAGTTCTTTTCTTCTATCCTCTGTAAGCTCAGGGAAGTTGAGGATGATATTTCTTCCGTCATTGTTCGGTGTGATTCCTATGTCTGAATTCATGATAGCCTTCTCTATCTCCTTAACAAGTGATGGCTCCCATGGTGCGATCATAAGTGTTCTTGCCTCTGGAACTGTTATGTTGGCAAGCTGCTGCATAGGTGTTGGAACGCCATAATACTCAACCCTTAACTTGTTGAGTATATTAGGGTTCGCTCTTCCCGCTCTGATTGTTGCATACTCTGCTTCAAGATTGTCAAGTGACTTCTGCATCTTCTCTTCGTACTGTGATAACATTACTCTCATTCCTCCTGAAATATATATTGATCTCTTAATTTATTTTATTGAAACTATTCTGCTCTGACGTATGTTCCTGTGAATCCCCCTGTAACAGCCTTCACTATACTGTTCTCATCACCAAGTCCAAAAAGCATCATAGGCATCTTGTTCTCCATTGCAAGAACCGCTGACGCAAGATCTATAACGCCAAGCTTGTTGTCCACGATATCGCTCATCTTCATCGAATCATACTTCTTTGCATTTGGGTTGGTCTTCGGATCGCTGTCGTAAACTCCGTCGATAGCCTTACCGGACAGGATAACATCTGCGCCTACCTCAATCGCCATGAGTACTGTAGCCATATCTGTTGAGAAATATGGATGACCTATTCCACCGGCAAAGAAAACCACATCTCCTTGCTCCATATAATCTATTGCCTTATCCTTATCAAAAAGCTCTGTCATGTTTCCACAGATAAATGGTGTCATGATATGAGTCTTTATACCGCAGCTTCTGAAACTATCCGCTGTGTAAATACAGTTCATGACTGTGGCAAGCATTCCTATAGAATCTGCCTTTACTCTATCCATATTATCAGATGTTCTTCCTCTCCAGAAGTTACCTCCTCCGATAACTACGCACACCTGTATGCCCTTGTCAACGATCTGCTTTACCTGATTTGATACATCCTTTACTGTTGTCTCATCAAATCCGTGCTTCTTGTCACCGGCAAGTGCCTCACCGCTCATCTTGAGAAGTATTCTGTCCATCTTGATATTATTAGCGTTCTCCATAATGCATATCCATCCTTTGCAATATTATAAATGTTATATTTCATCTCTCTGCACATTCTTAGATAGTATATCACATACAGAGCATAATTCAAACAAAAAAACCAGCTATATGACCTACTAAAAAAACTAATTATATTACACCTATAAATCCACTGCCATGAAAGTCCATATACGACAAATGTCCCGTCCGAGTCATCTGCATGACTGCGGGCAGGACATCTGATATTTTACTATTATTTATATCAATAATCATCTGACTCTGTATTCACAATCGAATCCACATCATCCTCAACTGTGAACGTATCCAGATCCAGCTGATTGCCATATCCTGATTCATTAACGATATTGTCGCTGATATTCTGGACTGTTGCTGAAGGTGTGTAATTACTGTCGTTGAACAGGAATCTGTGAAGTGCTGTGGCATTTGTTGCAAGATCACACGCAACCACATAGCTCACATCATTCATAGTCGGGCTTGCGATGGTAAATGGGAAACCGGTAGTAGTCGAGAGCTTGTAATTGAAGCATGACTTAGCCATGTCCATTATCTCACTCTCTGTAAGGCTCGATGCAACATCGTCAACTACAACGTTGATACAGTCGAGTAATCTTGAAAGACCTGCGCTCTTTGCTGCCTCGATCATCTTTGATATGACCGTTCGCTGTCTCCATGTTCTCGTTATATCACCCTCATCGGTGCTTCGTATTCTTGAATAAGCTGTCGCCTGCACACCGTTCAAATGTACGACTCCTGTGTCATACACATAGTCAGAATAAATTCCATTTACACCCATCTGCTCATCGATACACTGGTTAAGCTTATAAAGTTCTTCCTCCTTGAGCTCGACATCGATACCGCCGAGCGCATCTATCGCCTCTGTCAGCGCAGTGAAATTGACAGCAACATAGTCTGTTATGTTGAGATCCAGGTTCTTGTTGAGCATGTTTACAGCTCCCTGTGCTCCGCCATATGCATATGCATGGGCAGCCTTCTCATATGACTGGCTGTCATTGCAAAGCTCCAGGTAGGTGTCTCTGTATACTGAGAGAAGCTTGACCTCCTGAGTATCATTGTTGATACTGCAGATTATTATACTGTCTGATCTTACGCCGTCATCGACCATTCCTGAATCCCTTGTATCTATACCGAACAGGGCTATATTTGTGTATCCCGTCATCTTCTTGACCGATTCTTCATTAAGATCCTCGTTGATGTGAGTGTTCTTAAGCTCGTTATACTGCATCTTGCTGTATGTGTTGTTGATATATGACTTCACAAACAGAACGCCTATAACTATCGCTGTCACTATCTCTAGAGCTAGTATGATTCCCCATACTCTGTTTTTCTTTTTTCTTTTACTATCTTTCATATCCTGCCAGTCTTCTGTATCATCATATTCTTCGTCATAATATCCATCTTCATCAGACGGATCATCATCCGCAGCCGCCACATCATCATGCCATGCGTCATCATCCGTATCATAGTTATCTGCATCAGGACCAAATGCGCTGTCGCTGTAGTCGTCATTGTGAGCCTTCATATCGTCAACGACATCATAATCAGCGTCATCATCATAGTCTTCTTCGTCGTCAAACAACATCTCACCTGCGTAATCCGGCTTTCTGTATTGATCACGGTTCGATTTTCTGTTGTCCCGACCGCCATTGCTGTTTCTCATAGTTTTCTCCTAAATATCAATATATTATCCCTACAACTATACACGTAGCAGGTATTTTTTGTTATCAGCTGTCTTTTATGTCTTAATTGTTCATACAGGATTGCATTTTACTACAAAAAAAACTCAAATTCAACGCAATACTGATATTTCACATATATTAAATATTTTCTACTCCGAGAATAAACTTGTCCACCACTGGAACCAGACCGTCCTCATCATTGGAAAGTGTTATATAATCGGCATGTTTCTTCACTATATCCTGTGCATTTGCCATGGCAACACCAACACCTGCATATTCTATCATAGTAAGGTCGTTATAACCGTCACCACATGCGATAAGATCCCTGACATCCATATTTAGAACACCCAGGAGCTTCTCAAGCGACGTCGCCTTATGGACATTTTGCGGCATAATCTCTACAAAATATGGCTCAGAACGGAATATCGTAACCTTATCTCCGAATCTGGACACAAGTTCTTCCTCTATCTTCTCCGCCTTGTCAGGTTCTGCGGTGAGCAGACATTTGTTCAGTGGAAAATCTATATACTCCTTGAAATCATCTATACGCATGAGTTCCATATGATTTATGCTGGCCTCAAATGTCATATATCCATCTATATCTGTTCCCGTGATGACACGATCGCCGTCATATGTCACCATACCACAGCCGACCTTCAGACAATAATCATATATATCTCTGACGATCTCATTGTCGAGAGCAGCCTGATATACTACCTCACCCGTCTTATAATTGACTATCCTTCCACCATTAAATGCCAGAACATATCCGCCAAATCTGTCGAGCTGTATGATGTCTGCGATCTTCCGTATCCCCGGCAACGGACGTCCCGATGCTATCGCAACGACATGCCCTTTCTCCTGAACCTCTATTATCTTCTTCAAGGTTTCAGGTGTTATATCCTTCTGTGTATTTGTAAGTGTGCCATCAATATCAAGTGCCAACAGTTTTTTACGCATATCTTCCTCCATATACAATTTCTTATACTATGCATTTTCTCCCAAATAATATATAATTACATATCAGCATTGATTATGTCGAATATACGGAGAAAATCACATGGATATAAACATATACGTTAATCAGAAAAAAATCAACCCTTTGTGCAGCAGCGCGATAGCTGAATATGTAAAGAGACTGTCCCCTTATTGTAATATGAAGATAGTGTGTGCACCGGGACATGTAAAATATACACCTGGACACAACAGCGCCCATTACGCCGTAATACAGGCATCTCAAAAGGTCGTTTCATACGGATATGGGAACTGGAATCACGGATATGAGGAATATCAGTCCATCTCCGATTCTACCAGCACAGGCTCTGCACGCACCATATCATCAGAGGATTTTGCCAGTCAGATAAACGCTGTGACCACAAATGGCACTTCAAAGCTGAACTACTACATCGGTTATCCATCAGAGGACACAAACCATATGGATGTATTTGCAGTTTGCACCATAAAGCCATCGGATGAGATGACCGCGCTTCTCCTCAGTGAACAGGTCTACAGAGCCTACACGATCCTGAACAACATAACATACCACAAATGATTGTTCATGATTGCTTATGAACTCTTATGAAGATACTCTGAGACGATCATTATCTGCTCTGTCAAGGCAACTCTCATGAGCTGATGTGGAAATGTCATATCCGAAACGCTCATCTTATAATCAGCCAGCTTCATGATATCATTGGCAAGTCCAAGGGATCCTCCTATCACAAACGTAACAGTTCTCTGATCTCTCTCCTCAGCCTTTCTCACCTGTTCTGTAAGATCTGCCGTGGACATCTTCTTTCCATTTATACAAAGTACTATGACGTAATCCTCCGGTGCGATCACATTTTTCAGCCTCGCTGCCTCAGCATTAAGTATAATAGAATTTACCCGATCTCCATTTTTCTGGGGGATTCTCTCGTCAGGGACTTCACATATCTCTAGACTGTCCCTTTTGTTTATCTCCTTGCGGTACCCATCTATCAGTTTCGTGAAATAATCCTCTTTTATTTTACCAACACAGGCTATCTTGTACTTCAAACACTTCGTCCTCCGCCTTATATCTTTTCACTCTGCTATCTACATCTATCCGCACGCCACTATCGCTGTTCCTCCACCATGCGGTCGAAATCCTTGAGTTCTTCTTCTGAATTCTTCCGAGTACATACACTTACTAGAACGGTCAGTATGAAACTCACCGCAAATCCAGCAACATCACCGCTGAGGTCCAAATATGCCTTCAGTGTCTCCCCGTGTATAAGCGAAATGAAATTCCACACTATAAATGATGCCATTCCGGATATTATACCCACATACACACCAGCCTTTGTAGAATGTCTGTACATGAGGCTAAGCATCAGCGGTGCCGCAAGCGCCGCGGTACACATTCCCCAGCTGAGTGTGATCATCCGCTCTCTGTCATACTCAACAAATATTCCAAATGCCAGAAGAATCACTCCTGTGAGCACCACCACTGTTATATCTATTGCAAGCTTCAGTCCTCTCCCGGCCTTTTTTATGGATGGAACTATTCCTCTTATGTGTTCGCATATCGTTCTCATAAATGATTCCAGCATAACGACGACAGCCAGAATGAATATCATAAGGACAACAAGCCTTATGATATCTGCATGCTCGTTTTCTCCGAGCAGCCGCTTGAGCATCAGGTTATATACCTGAAACGAATTCATATATGCCGATATCCTTCCAGGATATAGAACCGGCACGACCAGCAGTGCAAGGGCACAGCTGGATATTATGGTGAATCCTTCAAATACTATCGCCCATATTCTGCCGGCATCCAGCTCCTTCACATTCTGTATATTGATAACCCCTTTATACATAAGCGGCATGGCTATACATCCAAGTCCTACCCCCGCCATGGAGACAGCACTTCCGGCATTCACAGTATCGCCATCATAGTACAGGATATTGAGGTATGTGCTTGTTCCACCGGAAAGTCTTGCCCGCCTATAATTGTCCAGTATCTCCCACACATCCATTCTGTAAAATACAAGACCTATCATAACAAAACATGCTATTATAACCAAAATGAACACCACTGTCTTTATGATGCCCATAAGCCTGTTGTCAATGAGAATGGTTGCAAACACAAGAAATGCCACGATGATAGCCATACATATCCACTCATCCATATTCATAAAATAGGCAGCCACCGACACTATTACTTTTAGAACTGATACAAGGATCAGTCCGAGTGTAACTATCCAGATGACCGAAACAATGTCCTTGAGCAGCCACGAGTCATACCTTGCCGCAAACAGCTCCGGCGCATTGTGTATCTTCTTTTTTGATATTTCTACATATGAATTCATGCGTTTTGAAAGAAATATCCAGCCAATTACATTTCCGGCAAACAGTCCTATCGCCACAAAGCACTGCCCAGCTCCGTGCAGTACAATGCTGACCGGCAGCAGGAAAATTACCCATAGTATGATATCATTTGCACATACCTGTCCTGCCGTTGACAAACCGCTGGCATTTTTTCTCTTTATTCCAAACACTCTCTTATCTGTGAAAACTGACATATCTATCTCCCATAATGATTTTTCAAATCTCTCACTTCGCGCTCATTCTATCACACTTGTAAGCTCACCGCCACCATCAAATTTGTTGGTACATTTGACGAAATGTTAATATTATTTGTATTATTTTTTTCAATAGTACAAAAACTACTATTGTGATATAATCGGATATAAATGGGCTTTTTACATATTCATTACATGTTATTTACTTTATACTGTTAAAGTAAAAGATATTTTACTCAGGAGGGCATTAATTTTGGACTTTTTTTCTATTTTAACATTGCTTGGAGGTGTAGGCTTATTCCTGTTCGGAATGAATCTCATGGGCGCCTCTCTAAAAAATCTGGCAGGAGGAAGTCTTGAGAAGGTTCTTGAAAAACTCACAACAGGCAAAAACCAGTTCACCGGAACGATCAAAGGTTTCTCTCTCGGTACTGCTGTCACCGCTATAATCCAAAGCTCGGCGGCAACCACCATCATGCTCATTGGCTTTGTAAATGCTGGAATCATGAAGCTGGGACAAGCTATCCCGGTTGTATTTGGTGCGAATATCGGTAGTACAGCGACAGCCCAGATTCTGCGTCTCGGAGATCTGTCTGAGACCAGTTTTATACTTAAACTTTTAAAACCGTCTTCATTTGCTCCTATCCTTATATGTATAGGTGCTTTTATCATACTGTTTACAAGCAACAACAAGAAACGTGATGTTGCCAGCATTCTTGTCGGTCTCGGCATCCTTTTCCTCGGTATGAACACCATGGAGGGTGTATTTGCTCCGCTCAAAGAATCAGAAAGTTTCCAAAACCTTTTCACTTCATTCAACAATCCATTACTCGGAATACTCATAGGTCTTGTGCTGACTGCTATAATACAAAGCTCGTCGGCTTCAGTCGGTATACTCCAGGCAATATCCTCAACCGGAGTCGTCACATACGGAACCGCCATACCTATTATAATAGGTCAGAACATCGGTAAGTGTATGACTATCATTCTTGGCGGAATCGGCGCAAACAAGAAAGCAAAGAGAGTTTCTCTCTCCTATCTCATGTTCAACATATTTGGAGCCGTATTCTTCGTAGTTGTCATCTACGGTCTCCAGCTGTTCATCGATATGCCTTTTATGGCCAAGGTCGTAAACCGTGGTAATATTGCAAATGTACATTTTATGTTCAACTTCATCACGAGTTTGATTCTTCTGCCATTTTC
Organism: Coprococcus eutactus; assembly: GCF_025149915.1. Lineage (NCBI taxonomy): Bacteria > Bacillati > Bacillota > Clostridia > Lachnospirales > Lachnospiraceae > Coprococcus > Coprococcus eutactus. The sequence continues at coordinate 1,327,723 of NZ_CP102278.1, read as the reverse complement.
TAACCAGGTAGCAAAGATTACTGGAAAGATCATCAAAGATGAGGAGGAATCCAAGATTGACAAGGAGCTTGCTACTCTCGACCCAAGACTCATCGCCACTCCTGCTATCGCGATATCCCAGGCAAGAAACGTAATGTTTGCCATGGCTGACTGTATCAGAGAGAATTTTGATATAGCCAGAAAGCTCATATCTGAGTACAACGAGGAGGAGGCAGCAAAGCTTGAGGAAAACGAGGATTTCATAGACAAATGTGAGAGTTCACTCAATAACTTTCTTCTCAAGGTCACTTCGCAGAACAATATGTCAAGAGCTGAGCGTCTTGATGTGTCTGAACTTCTCAACAGCTTAAGTGATATGGAGCGTATCGGCGACCACTGTGAGAATCTTCTTGTGGTATCGAGAAACATACATGAACAGAAGATCAGCTTCTCCGATCAGGGTATGAAAGAGATCGAGATGGCTCTCAAGGCAACTGCTAATATCATAGACATGACACTCAGTGCTTTCAAGGAGGATGACCTTCAGGCAATCTCAAGGATCGAGCCTCTTGCCCAAACCATAAGTGAGATAACAGAACTTATAAAGGATCACCATGTAATCAGACTTCAGGTCGGTGAATGTGGCATTCCCGGCGGTTTTGCCCTTGTGGATATCCTCACAAGTCTTGACCGTATAGGAAGCCATTGTAAGAATATAGGTCTTCATATTGCAAAGAAGATCAGAGGAACCCATATGGACGAGATGCATGGTCACATATATATCACAGGCTACAAAACATCCGAGGAATACAAGGCACTGTATGTATACTACTCTTCCATGTACGAGGATCCTATAGCTGAGAACTTCGACAACAGTCTGCGTGAGATGACAACTGACTATGAACCTGCTGTAGAAGAACCTGCTGTGGCCATATCAGACTCAGATAACTTATCAGATGGATCTGCTGTCACTGTACCGGCTGCCTCTGACAAGCCAAAGCAAAAGGACAAATCATCAGCCGGTCAGGATGGAAAGAAGAAATCCTCAGCCAAGAGTAAAGCAGCGGAAAAACATGAAAAGATCAAACAGAAAATCGACGGAAAATACTCTGGTAAGAACAGCAAAAATTCCAAGAAAAAATAAATTACACCGACAGGTTAAGAAATCGGTATCGTACACATAACTAAGACATAAAACAAAACGTACACACGGATCATATTGCTCATGTGTACGTTTTATTTTATGTATTCTGTTTATCCAACCATGCTATATATTATACATATCAATCCCTGCTGTATATAACTATCATGTAGCCATCCTCAAACTCTATCCTGGCGCTGTCGGCACTTATCGTATTGCTCACTCCACGGCTGTCACCGATATCAAATGTGAAATCCTCCACATTATACTCAAAACCTTTCAGGGTTACATCGGCAACCGGTCCTCCATATGGTATAAGCGATACATAATCAAATCCTTCAATACGGTCGACCGTCGCACTTCCGGCAATCATCGTTATCACGTTGTGGTCATCCTCGATATAGGCATTCACTCTTCTGTCTGCACATTCCTTTAAAAGCCCGATATTGGCCATTGTATGGTCCATACGTGTGCCAGTCGCACCGGCTATATATATATCAGTGGCACCGTTATCCATCGCGTATATGAGAGCCACATGTGTATCTGTGAAATCCTTGTGTGTGTCAAGATCAATAAACTTTATAGATCCCTTCTTGTCAGCCATCTTCCTGTACACGCCCACAACCACTGAGCTGGCAGAATCAAAATCACCGACTATGACATCCGGCACGATCCCGATCTTGTTGCACACCTCAAGGCCCTTGTCAACGGCGATCACTGTGCTGTCATCCATATGGTCTTCCGAATAATCTCCCATATGTCTGTCCATGATACCCTTCAACGACTGCAGGTCGACTCTGCCACCCGTTATTATAATATAACTATTCATCTATCTCTCTGCTCCATCAGATCCACGCTCTCTGAATTTTTCCATAAATTTCGTGCTGTTTTCGTAGATATCTCCATTAAACACTGCAGAGCCTGCAACGATTACATCCGCTCCGGACTTTATTACTTCACCGACATTTTTTAGATTGACACCTCCGTCAACCTCTATACGGACATCAAGATTTCTCTCATCAATAAGCTTCCTTACCTCAACGATCTTCCTGAGTGAAGATGGTATAAACGACTGTCCACCAAATCCCGGATTGACACTCATGACCAGAACCATATCCACCTCGTCAAGCACATAGTCGATGACTGAAACAGGCGTTGCCGGATTGAGTGCAACACCGGCCTTCATCCCGGCTTCCTTTATAGCTGTGATCGTTCTGTGCAGATGCTTACAACACTCAGCATGTACTGTAACCCAGTCCGCTCCCGCTTTCTTGAAATCATCGATATATCTCACCGGCTCCTCGACCATAAGATGTACATCAAAGATCATATTCGTTTCTTTTCTGAGACACTTTATAACAGGGGCTCCAAATGATATATTCGGCACAAAAGCTCCATCCATAACATCAAGATGAAGTGCAGGAACCTCCGCCCTGTCAAGTTCCTTTATCCCATCCGCGATATGAGCAAAATCCACTGACAATAATGAAGGTGATAGAATTATCTCTTTACCCATTTTACCATTTCCTCTTTTCTTTTAAATCGTTGTATATCATGACATAGTCGTCATACCGCACCCGGCTTATCTCCCCGTCCTCAACAGCTTTCCTGACAAGGCAGTCAGGTTCACTTATATGATTGCACATATTAAATCTGCACTTTCCTGTGTAGACAGCGATATCTGGAAAATATTCTTTCAGATCCTCAGGCTCTATTGAATCCACATAAAGGGAAGAAAATCCGGGGGTATCCATAATATATGTGTCCCCCTCGATATGCATGAGCTCCGAATGACGCGTGGTGTGTTTCCCTCGTTTGATCTTCTCACTCACCGCACCAGTCTGTGCCTCTGCCTCTGGCTTGATAGCATTTAACGTCGATGACTTTCCAACACCAGAAGGTCCGGCAAAGACGGTCGTCCTGTCCCTTAGAAGTTCTCTGAGTTCTTCGATGCCCTCATTCTCCCTGGCGCTTATAAACAGCGTCTCGTAACCGCTCTTGCTGTACGATCTACAAGTTTCCATATTGTCAGGACTCAGATCCGTTTTATTGAAGCATATTATAGTCTTTACATCGCTCTTTTCCATACTTACCAGAAACCTGTCTAACAGATTGAAATTAGGCTCTGGTTCGCTCACCGCAAATATTATTATCGTCTGATCAACATTTGCAACAGCAGGTCTTATTAACGAGTTAAATCTAGGCAATATCTCAACGATATTACCTAGATCTTTCTCTGAATCAATTATCTCTATATTGACATTATCACCCACAAGCGGCTTTATCTTCTTGTTGCGGAACACGCCCTTGGCCTTGCACTCATAAAGCACGCCATCTCTGGCATCGACATAGTAGAATCCACCTATTCCTTTGATTATCTTTCCTGTTATTGTTTCCGCTGCCACTTATTCTCCGCTCTCCTGTGTAAATGTTGCTGACAATCCTCCGGTATTAAAGCTTGAAGTCACATCGATTCCCTCCGAATCGGTTATGGTCACTGTAAACGTACCACTGTTTGTCTCTATTCCTGTAAGCCCCTGAACGCCATCAATACTTAGTGGGAAATCACCTGCACCGGCTGAACCACTGTACACTGAATAACTCTCCCTGCCTATGGTATAAGATATGCTTACATTTACTTTTCCAAATGTGTCAAAGTCAAATTCAGTATTTGTAAGTGATCCGCTAAACGCAACTGAATATGTGACTTTCTCCTGACCTTTACTCACAACATATGAAACTGTACTCTGCTCATCAACCTCTGTGTTAACCACTGGATCCTGCGATATTACCTGCCCCTCTTTTACAGTATCACTATACTCATACGTAGGTGCCCCCACAAGGTTTAACTCTGTGAGTTTTTCAGCCGCATCAGCCTCACTCATTCCCTCAAGGTTCGGTACCACAACCTTTTTCTGTTCCTTACCATTGCTGATGATTATCTTTACTGTTGATCCCTCTTCCACCTCTGTTCCAGCAACAGGATCAGAGGATATTACATGATCCTTCTCAACATTGTCATCATATGCATATCCATGTGTAACCTTCAGCCCAGCCTCCTCCAAAAGTGTGGTAGCCTGACTGTCCTCATAATTGACTACATTAGGTACACTTGTCATCTCTTTTCCAGAAGATATCACTATCGTTATCGCTGTATCTTTTGTTATGGCTGTTCCATCATCTACACTTTGGGATATTACATATCCCTTTTCAACGGTCGCATCTGTCTGTTCCTTGAATGTATAGTTTGTAAAACCATTCTTCTTCATCTGCTCCTCAGCAGCAGTCTTGTAAAGTCCTACCACATTGACCATCGGTATAGTCTCCTGCTCTGTCGTTGACAGGGCATCTGTAGGTGCAAGCACGTCTGATCCCGTTGTCTTCTCTGTCGTAGCCTTGCCACCAAACAGACCGCCTGGGAACCATCCCGCTATGTTGCCTATGACGACAAGTGCCAGAATAGCAAGAACAACAGCTATGGCAACGCTCGCTACTGTTATGATCTTCTTGAGTCTTGGATCAAGATCCTCATCATGTTCCGGCTCATCATCATTCTGATAGTCATCGCCTATATCATTTTCGCTTACCTCATCTTCCGGATCATCGTCATCTGGGAACAGGTCATCAAACTGTGACGGTTTCATAACCGGTCTGTTGACCTGTATCTCAGATGTTTTTGGCCTTGCAGGTGGAACCTCCTGTGTTGCAGCCGCATCTACCTGTCGTCCAGTCTTTATCATCTCCATCTCCTGCTTGGTCATCTCGATTGTCGGAGATGAAGGGACTGTCTGTTTTGGAACTACTATACAGTCGATATTCGGATTTTCCTTAACTCTGTATAGATCTGCAATAAGTGCATTCGCTGTGAGATATCTTCTCTCAGGCTTCTTCTGTGTACACTTTCTTATGATCTTTTCCAGACTTGTAGGTATATCTGGATAATATTCTCTAGGTGATACCATCTCACTCTGGATATGCATAAGTGCTATAGCCACATTGTTCTCTCCCTCAAATGGAACGTGACCTGTGAGCATCTCGTACAGTGTAATACCAAGAGAATATATATCACTTCTCTCATCACTGAAACCACCCCTCGCCTGTTCTGGTGATATGTAATGCACGCTTCCCATAGCATTAGTTGTTGTTGTGCTTGACGATGCGGCCTTCGCGATTCCAAAGTCCGTCACCTTGAGTGTTCCATTGTTTGCAAGTATTATATTCTGCGGCTTTATATCTCTGTGAATAGTATGATGCTCATGTGCAGCTTGAACGCCCTGGGCAATCTGTATGGCAAAATCTATCGCCTCCTTAGGTTCTATCCTGCCATGCTTCTGTATATACTCCTTGAGAGTTATACCCTCCACAAGCTCCATTACTATATAATATACTCCGTTGTCCTCTCCCACATCATACACATTGACAATGTTAGGGTGAGAAAGACCTGCTGCTGACTGTGCCTCAATCCTGAACTTAGTGACAAAATTAACGTCTGAACTGAATTCTGGCTTGAGAACCTTTATCGCAACAAACCTGTTAAGTACATGGCATTTAGCCTTATATACCTCTGACATACCGCCAGAGCCAACCATCTCAATGATCTCATATCGACCACTGAGCATCGTTCCCGGATTCAACATACCAACTATTCCTCCCAATCTATAGCAACCACAACAGCGGATATATTATCCTTACCGCCATAGTAATTAGCTCTGTCTATCAGTTTCCTGCAGGCCTCATTCAGGTCATCAGTACCCGAAATGATGTCTCTTATCTCATCGTCCTCTATCATATTGGACAATCCATCAGAACAGAGCAACACCTTGTCATCTGATGCGAGCTCGACCTCAAAAAAATCAGGAACAACGCCATCCCCTATGCCCAGCGCTCTTGTAATTATGTTTTTCTCCGGATGATTTCGTCCTTTATTCCTGTCTAACTGACCATTCCTGATGAGTTCCTCAACTAGCGAATGATCCATTGTTATCTGTTTTATTTCACTGTTTACTATATATAATCTGCTATCACCTATATTGGCAACATACATAGTTCCATCATCTATAATCGCAGCTACAAATGTTGTACCCATACCGGCATAATCGTCAGGATCGCTGAGTGCAAGCTTATACACCTTGTCATTTGCATATATTATAGATCTCTTCAAAAGTGTAACAGGGTTCCTTGTCTCGCTCTCACGTATATATTCTGTTGCAGCCTCTATCGCTGTCCTGGAAGCAACGTCCCCTGCCTTATGACCTCCCATTCCATCCGCAACAATGTACAGATTCTGGACAGGTCCTACTGCCTCATCTGTATAAAAGATACTGTCCTGGTTCATGGAACGCTTCTTGCCAACATCTGTTATTCCAACTGATTTCATATTCTATATCGTTCTCCAACATCTTAAAATATAATCCGATACGCCACCTTGCCTATTTTATCACAAGACATAAAAAAGAACAAGATGAACCTATTTAAAGTCCATCCCACCCTGTTCCTCGTACTTTCGACGCAGCTGTCCGCATGCAGCATCTATATCCCGCCCCATACTTCTTCTGACTGTTACAGTTATCTGCCTGCTCTCAAGCACCTTTCTAAAGTTTTCTATGGAAGTGTTATCCGCCCGCTCGAAGCTTCTCTCTTTTATTGGATTGACCGGTATAAGGTTGACATGACAGTTCATTCCTTTTATGAGAGCCGCAAGTTCGCGCGCCTTTTCAGGGCTGTCATTCTGTCCCTTGACCAGTGAATACTCAAATGTGATCCTCCTGCCAGTCTTATCAAAATAATATCTGCAGGCATCTAACACCTCTTCAATGCTGTATCTGTTCGCAATCGGCATGAGTTCCCGCCTGTCCGCATCATTTGGTGCGTGAAGCGACAGTGCAAATGTTATCGTCAGATCCAGATCCGCAAGTCTCTTTATCTCCGGAACCAGACCGCAGCTTGAAACCGTTATATTTCTCTGGCTTATGTTGAGCCCGTTCTCATCCGTCAGCATCTTTATGAACCTGACCAAATTGTCAAAGTTGTCAAGTGGTTCTCCTGTTCCCATGACAACGACATTTGATATCCTCTCACCTGAGATCTTCTGTATTTCGTATATCTGTGAAAGCATCTCCGACGCTGTTAGATTTCTCACTAGACCACCTATCGTGGAAGCGCAGAATCTGCAGCCCATGCGGCAGCCAACCTGGGAGGATATACACACTGAGTTCCCATGCTTATATCTCATGAGGACGCTCTCTATTACATTTCCGTCATGAAGTCTGAAAAGGAATTTATTTGTTCCGTCTTCCTTCGACTCAAGTCTTGTGACAACATTTACACCGTATATCTTCTGTTCATCCATCAGCTCGCGGAGTGATTTGGGAAGATTTGTCATCTCCTCAATGCTTCCCGCCAGCTTTACATGAAACCACTGATATATCTGCTTTGCCCTGAATGCCGGCTGTCCAACGCCCTGCACCCAGTCCTTGAGTTCATCTATCGACATGGACTTGAGATCACACTTTGTCTCTTCCGTATTGGTATTATTGTCTGTACTGCATTCTGTATTTTTTTCTGTTTTGTTTTTCACACCTGTATCTGACATATCTATTCCTGTCCAATCTGATTATTACTGTCTGCCCTGAATTTCGATATAAAGAAGCCATCACATTCATCTATTCCCTGATGCAGAGTCACAAATCCTCTCTCTCCGCCATGTTCTGGAACGACATCATCTATCCCGCACAGGCTGAAATCATGCGTATCTGCAAACCAGACCGCATTTTCATCGTTCTCAATGCTGTCTATGGTACATGTTGAATACACAAGAGTTCCCCCCGGCTTCACATACCGACACACGGTATCCAGTATCTCCCGCTGAAGCTGTGCAAGCTCCTTTACGCTCTCCATGGAAACGTGATATTTTATATCATTTTTCCTACCCATGATACCAAGTCCCGAACACGGAAGATCCGCTATGACAACATCCGCCTTACCAGTCAGCTCCTCATCAAATTCCCTTGCATCATGCACCTGCACCGTCACATTTGAAAGTCCAAGTCTCTCTATATTCTCCTCTATCAATTCCGTTTTCTTGTCTGTCAGATCTCTGGATATGACATGGCCTTCACTTCCGGTCAGCATGGCTGCATACATGGTCTTTCCTCCGGGAGCAGCACATACATCGACCACCAGGTCACCCTCATTGATACCCGCAGCTTTTACCGCAAGACATGAACTCTGATCCTGGACCACGAATTCGCCATCAAAAAATCCAGGAACCTTTCTTATATAATCATAACCGCTTATGAGCAGTGATGTATCATTCATCGATCCTCGTTCCACGGTGATACCGTTTTGCCGAAGCTTCTCTGAAAAAGCCGTGACACTTATCTTTTCCGTGTTCACCCTTATAGCCGTCGGGCGGTCACTGTCCCCGCTTGCCAGAATCCTGTCTATCGTTTCATAGTCATAATCCCTCTCCAGGATTTCAAGCAGTTCCTCCGGCACTGAATACATCACCGAATAATATGCCCGCTTATCCTTTTCCTGATCAGGAAACACTATTGAGTCCTTATTTCTCGCTATGTTCCTCAGAACGCCATTCACAAATCCCCTCAGACTGCCAAATCCGTGGTCCGCCGCTAGTTTGACACACAAATTACATGCGGTATGATCCTGAACCGAATCCATGTAGAATATCTCATATGTCCCCATTCTCAGGACACATCTTATGAGCGGCTTGCACTTGTTTATCTTTGTCTTTGAGAACTGATTAACTATATAATCCAGTCTCATGCGTTTTTCCGTGACGCCCTCCACCATCCTCGTAATATAAGCCCTGTCCTGTTTGCTCATGAACTGATTTGCTCTTAGTGCTGTACCGAGCGCAGTATTTGAAAAAGTATGGTTCTTTTCTATATCAAGAAGAATAGAAAGAACCACCTCACGGGTATTCTTCTCCATTATGTCTCTCTATATCCTTTCTCCATCACACAGCTTGTTTCCCGCAAGGAACGCTGCGGCATCCATAGGTTTCTTTCCCTCCGGCTGGAGTCTCTTTATCTGCAATGCGCCCTCGCCGCACACAATGGCAAATGATTTCTTTGTCACACCTGTGATCTGTCCCGGCTCCGTACCTTCCGGTGCATCTGTGACACACGCGCCATATATCTTCACACTCTTGCCTTTTATCCTGGTAAACGCGCAAGGCCATGGCTGCAATCCCCTGACAAGTCTCTCTATCTCGTCTGCTGGCTTTGTAAAATCAATATCCCCCATATCTTTGCTGAGCATGGCTGCATAACAGCTCTCATCATCGTTCTGCACCGTTCTCTCGGCGGTACCATTCTCTAGTTTATCAAGTGTTGACAATATAAGTTTCGCACCAGTCTTCGCAAGCTTGTCAGTCAATGTCTCGCCGGTATCGTCACTCATTATAGATACGACGCTCTGTTCTATGATATCGCCGGTATCAAGCCCTTTTGCCATATACATCGTTGTGACACCGGTCTTACTCTCTCCATCTATGATCGCCCTCTCTATAGGGGCTGCTCCCCTGTACTTTGGGAGCAGAGATGCATGTATATTGATACATCCATACGCCGGGATATTCAGAATGCTCTCAGGCAGTATCTGTCCATACGCCGCAACTACGATGGCATCAGGGGCATACTGCTTTATTTTCTCTACATTTTCAGCCTCACGCAGCTTCACCGGCTGATATACCGGTATGCCATACTCAAATGCCTTGACCTTAACCGGTGTAGGCTGTAGCGCCTTACTTCTGCCCTTCGGTTTGTCTGGCTGTGTATAACAGGCAACGACCTCGTGTCCTGCATCAACCAGACTCACCAGTGCATTAACTGCAAAGTCCGGTGTTCCCATGTATATAATTCTCATCCGTTATTCCTCCTGTAAATCATACGCCCACTTCTGACTCTCAATTACTTCTGCTCCACCTCATGAAGACCGTCAACCACCAGATCCTTGTAGAGCTTACCGTCCAGATGATCAAGCTCATGGCATATTGCTCTTGCAAGCAGTCCCTCGCCCTCGACCGTAAACTCCTCCATATTCTCATCGTATGCCTTACATACAACATGCATAGGTCTTGTCACCGTTCCAAACTTCCCAGGCAGGCTGAGACATCCCTCCTCGCCTGTCTGCTCACCGTCAGCCTCGATTATCTCGGGATTTATAAGGCACAGAGGATTGTCATCACAGACATCTATAACAACTATTCTCTTGAGTATTCCAACCTGTGGAGCAGCAAGTCCTACACCGTTTGCTTCATACATCGTATCAAACATATCATCGATGAGGGTGAGTGTCCTGTCGTCCATCTTTGTGACAGGTCTACAAGTCTTTCTGAGTATGTCATCTCCGTCAAGTCTGATATTTCTTATTGCCATCTTTATATTCTCCTTTTTCTGATTTATTGCTTATTCTTTATTCTTTTATCTCGTCAATACATATTCATAGGATTGAAATCAAAAAACACATTTATACCGGAATTTATCTCTCTAGTTTCGTCATCCCGAAGCCATTCCTCAACGCAGTTCTTCACATCCACGAGCACCTGATAATCCCGATGCTTTATGTACAGCACTTTCCGATACAGATCCTTCACCTTTGCAAGAGCAGGCTCCGCAGGGCCTATCACCGCCAGATGCCGCACATTCATGTGATTTCCTCTTATATGAGAATACATCCTATCCATTGTATTGGCAAGCTGTTCTTCATCCTCACCGACCGCCATTATGACCAGCATATTCCACTCAGGTGGGTATCTCATAAATGAACGGTAGGCACTCTCCGTCTCATAGAATGAACGGTAATCCTGATTTGCCGCAGCCACTATGGCATAATTATCCGGCTTGTACGTCTGAATGACTACCTTTCCTGGCACATCACCTCTTCCGGCACGTCCGGCAGCCTGTGTCAGCAGATCAAATGTCCTTTCACCGGCACGGTAATCCCCGTCAAAAAGTGTGAGATCCGCAAGCAGGATTCCGACCAAAGTCACATTTGCAAAGTCATGTCCCTTGACTATCATCTGCGTTCCTATGAGGATATCGGCATCTCCCCTGCCAAAACTCTCCAATATCTGCTCATGTGAATTCTTCTTAGACGTTGTATCCTTGTCCATCCGGAGTGTCCTGGCCACAGGAAACATCCTGTTTATCTCCTGTTCAACCTTCTCTGTTCCAACGCCGTATCCGCCTATCAGTCTAGAGCCGCAGGATGGACACTTTGAAGGTTCTTCAACCGTATAGCCACAATAATGGCAGACCAGCTTTCCCCCATTTGACGCCATGTGTTTTGTCATAGACACATCGCAGTGAGGACACTTTACTACCTCCCCACAGTTTCTGCATGATACAAAACTGTTGAAGCCTCTCTTGTTGATGAACAACATTATCTGCTCATGCCTGCTCAGCCTGTCCGTTATATCCTCAGCGAGTTCATCGCTTATGATGGATCTGTTGCCCCTTCTGAGTTCTTCCCTGAGATCCACTATACTCGTGTCCGCCATCTTCCTGTCAGACACTCTCTCATCCATCGTCCACAGCCTAAACTCACCGCTCATCGCTTTTTTATAGCTCTCCACAGATGGGGTGGCCGATCCCAGTATCACACTGGCACCCTCAAGCCTTGCGCGCTCTATCGCCGTCTCTCTGGCATGATACTTAGGTGGATTATCGCTTTTATAGCTACTCTCATGCTCCTCATCGATAATTATCAGGCCAAGCCTTTCAAACGGTGTGAACAGAGCTGATCTGGGACCTATAACAACGTCGACATCCCCTTTTTTAGCCCTTTCAAACTGATCATACCTCTCACCACTACTCAGTCTTGAATTGACCACAGTCACCCGTTCTCCAAAATACCTTGTAAAATATTTTATAGTCTGATATGTTAGAGCGATCTCAGGAATCAAGACAATGGCCTGTTTTCCCTGCTCTATAACTCTGCGGATACACTGCACATACACCTCTGTCTTCCCGCTTCCTGTCACTCCGTGCAGCAGGTAAGTCCTGTGCACATCTTTATCAACATCATCTTGAAATTCATTTATGATCGACATCTGTATGTCGTTAAGCTCTATATCAGGAGCCATGAAAGCCTCTTTGCGCACAGCGTCGGATGTGACTTTCCTGTAGCAACTGTCCTCAGTGACAGTGATCACACCTTCTTCCTGCATAGCTTTTACCGTCGCAGAAGATACACCAAGTTCTCCTGTAACTTTACTCATAGGGATGATATTTTCACCTTTCAGCGTCCTTAGAAGTCTCAGCTTTGCCCTGGCATTTCTCTTCATATATTTATATTCGATCTCATCAGTCTCATCTACTGCAAGTGCCACATATCTGACGACCACAGATCTCACAGTTTTCTTCACCGGCATGACAGTCTGAAGCGCATTTATCATCGTCGAGCCGTAATTCTCCTTGATCCATCCGGCAAGGGCCACCAGTCTGCCGGGAGCAGCTATCCCCTCCGTGCACACGGAATCTATTGTCTTAATTTTTGTCCTGTCGTACTCTGTGCGGTCAGATATACCTATGACATATCCCGTTCTCATGGTATTTCCTCTGCCAAAAGGAATATTTACCTGACATCCCGTTCTGATCTGCGATACAAGTTTCTCTGGAATGACATACTGAAATGCTCTATCTATCGCCTCATGGGATATATCAATTATCACGTCCGCATATAACTCCTGCATCTTCTTCCTCCAAAATCTGCCCTATCAGTTCTCTCTCATCCATATGTGTCCTGTGCCCCATCACATCCTGATATGTCTCATGTCCCTTTCCTGCCAAAAGTACCACATCACCGGCCACGGCATGGACGATCCCATATCTTATCGCTTTTTTTCTATCCGGTATTCTGATGTACTCCGCTCCGGCAGCATTTAACCCGTCTTCTATATCATCCATGATAGCCTCTGGATCCTCAAAACGCGGATTGTCATTGGTAACAATAGTGAGATCCGCCATTTTCCCTGAAACCATCCCCATTCCTATTCTTCGGCTTTTTGCCCTGTTTCCACCACAGCCGAACACGCAGAATATCTTTCCACCAAAATATGATCTGAGTGTTTTTAATACATTTTCAAGACTGACGGGATTGTGTGCATAATCAATATACACATAGGCACCTCTGTATACGGCAGCACACTCCATCCGCCCGCGGACACATATATCCTCCAGTGCCTTGGACACTGTACTTCTCGGAAAGCCAAGCACATCCCCAGCTGCAATGACCGCAAGAGCATTATATACGTTAAATAGTCCCGGCATATCAATATGGATGGGAACCCTATCTCCGTCAGGCATAACGCATTCACATTCTGTCCCCGGAGTTATGCCGTTGTATGCCATAGCAAGCTGATCTCCGATATATAATGAAAAATGTATGTCATATACAGGCATATGTTCTGATATTTTATCATACAATTCTTTTGACCAGATGTTCATACCATATCCGATAACCCCACTGCACTTTTTCGCGCCGTTCACCTGTATACCATTACATATACACGGAGCATATACATCATCCATATTTATGACCGCATACCTGCACATTGAAAACATGGTGCTTTTCCATCTGATATATTCCTCAAACGTCTTATGCTCGTTTTTCCCTATATGATCCGGAGATATATTTGTGAAAATCCCAATATCAAAATCCACACCGGATACTCTGCCCAGCATGATTCCCTGGGATGACACCTCCATCACGCAACACCTTGCACCATTTGAGACCATGTTGTGCAATATCCTGTGAAGCTGTACCACTCCAGGGGTGGTGTTGACTGACTGCACCTGGCTGCTGCAATCGTCCACCTCTATTGTTCCAATAAGTCCCGTCTTGCATCCACAGGTCTCTAGGACTTTTTTCATCATGTAGGTGACTGTTGTCTTTCCCTTAGTACCCGTTACACCTATGACTGTGAGCTCCCGGGAAGGATATCCCCAAAAATTATTGCACAGTCTACCAATGCTGTATCTTTTATCATGCATTACAACCACAAAAAAGTCATCCGGATAATAGCCGAGCGATCCTGACATGCTATCCGCATCATATACATCCTCACTGTCCCACACTTCATCAGTTATGATTATCCCTGCCGCGCCGCGGGATATTGCATCACCGATGTATTTTCTCCCGTTTGTCACAGCGCCTCTTCTGCACACAAATACCGCATTGGGAGACACCTGTCTTGAGTCATCTACAATATCACATATATCTGCATCAAGACTGCCCTTTATCAGCTCGTATCTGATACCTGAAAACAAACATTCAGCACGCATGAATACCTCCGCCGTCTATAATATCTGTTTAATATAGACTATGCTGGAAAGTATCACTTGTGAAATATAGAAAAGGGAGGCTGTGCTTTCACGCTCCAACCTCCTCTGATTCACCTACTCTACTGATCGATCAAATATCAACAGGTCAATAACAGATTACTCCTCATCTGCTCCTACTATCTTGACCTTTCCATGATAAACCTCGTCAACCGCGATCGACAGTGGCTTCTTCTTAGGATCAGCTGCCACCAATGGCTCCTGTCCGTCTATTATCTCCCTTGCTCTCTTTGCTGTTGCAAGAACTATTGAATATCTGCTGTTTACTACAGGCTGCTCACCTGGCTCTACCTCTGCGTTTACTACTGACATTAGATCTGTGTATGATGGATGTAACATATTATTAGATCCCCTTTCTTATATTGATTATTTGAAATGGTCTTGTTTATATCTTATTTTAATTCTGCATCAGATATCTAGTATAATTTATCAGAGTTTTCTTATCTCTGCAAGTTCTTCTTTTATTCCAGCTATATAACCAAGCTGGTTATCCCGGCGGCAGCCATAGCTTCTGATCACAGAGTCGACCGTGTGTATACACTCCTCAAGGTCATCATTGACAACCACATAATCGTACTTGTCCATATCCTCGGCTTCCTCTGTAGCCTTTTTGAGACGTTTAATTATTGTCTCCTCCGACTCTGTACCTCTTCCCGCAAGACGGTTTCTAAGTTCAGATATACTTGGAGCTGAAATAAATATGAGTAAGGCATCCGGGAACTGCTTCTTGACATTCAGTGCGCCCATTACCTCTATCTCAAGGATTATGTCTTTGCCCTCCTCAAGGCTCTTTTCAACGTATTTCTTTGGAGTTCCATAGTAGTTTTCCACATACTGTGTCCACTCTATAAATCCGCCGTAATCGATCAGGTTCTCAAACTCTGATCTCTCCATGAAATAGTACTCTCTTCCGTTCACTTCGCCTTCTCTAGGTGCTCTAGTCGTGGCCGAAACAGAAAGATTGTATCCGAAATCCGACACAAGTCTTTTTACCACTGTTCCCTTGCCCACACCGGAAAATCCCGAAATAACTATAAGCGAACCTCTCTTCTTATTCTCCGCCATGATCAATACCTCTGTTTACTGCAAAATTTTATTCAAGATTCTGTATCTGCTCTCTTACTTTCTCTATGTCAGTCTTAAGCTGTATAGCTTTGTCCGATACATCAAGGGAATTCGCCTTCGACAGTATCGTATTTGCCTCTCTGTTCATCTCCTGCGCTATAAAATCAAGCTTTCTTCCAACGCAGCCTCCGACCTCAAGGATTTTTCTTGTGCTGTCGATGTGACTCTTAAGTCTCACGGTCTCCTCGTCAACACATATCTTATCAGCATAAATTACGACCTCTGTAGCTATCCTGTTCTCATCGATGACCGGTCCTGCAATCACCTCTGTTATCTTGTCTGTAAGCTTACGTCTGTATTCCTCTATAAGTTCCGGTGACACCTTTTCTATATAGTCCACCGCTCCAGTCATCTCGTCTAGCTTATCGAGGAGATCCCTCCTGAGATTCTCACCCTCCGTCTGTCTCGATGCAACAAACATCTCTGCCGCCTCGTCCAGTGACATTTCAAGAACTTTCCACAGCTCATCCTTATCCACTTCTTGTTCCTCAACCGTGAACACATCAGGAAATCCGCCAAGCACTGCCGGTGTCACATCGTTGGTTATGCCAAAATCTTCCGCCATCTTGCAGAAATAGCTCATGTATTTCTCTGCAACATCCTTGTTATATTTAAGTTTGACATTGTCATCCGAATAGTCCTCATATGTAATGAATACATCAATCTTTCCTCTCTCGATATACTTTTTGAGATAGGTTCTTATCGATGTCTCAAAAAAACTTATCTTCTTTGGAAGCTTTATGTTTATATCACAGAATCTGTGATTTACCGACTTCATCTCAACGACTATCTTATATGCATCCGTAACCTTTTCGCTACGTCCAAAACCTGTCATGCTGTTTATCATATATATCTCCTATAACTCTGCATACCGACAATATGATAATATCTGGCAACAGATATTATATTATACGTCATGCAGCTGTAAAAATCAATTTTTTCTTGATTATTGTTTCTTGTAATTTATTATTGTCATGTCTTCGCCACGCATGAATCAGACAAGCTCTTTTATGCCTGCTATCTGCGGCTCAGCTATCATAGAATAATTTGTATGGTATATGACAAATCCCGGCTTAGCCCCAGTCGGCTTTTTTATATTTCTTCTCTCTGTATAATCGATCTCGACCTTTGGCGCCGTTCTGCCCGATGAGTAATATGCCGCAAGTCTGGCTGCTTCCTCATATGTCGAATCCGGCAGTTCTCCCGCACCCTCAAGCCTTACTACCACATGTGAACCCGGCATCTTTTTTGCATGAAACCACATATCCCCGCCGTTTGCAAGTTTAAATGTAAGTTCATCATTCTGTATATTGTTCTTTCCAACATACATATGGAATCCATCTCTCGATATGTAATGCAGAGGTTTTGCCTTTACAGCCTTCCTATCGCCTTTCCTGTCGCCATTTCTGCCATAGTGCCCCTTTATATATCCGCAGGCCACAAGCTCCTCCTTCACCTGTGTCAGAGAGTTCTCATCTATGGCCATATCCAGAAATGTCTGTACAGATATCAGATGATCCAGCTCCTCCTTGGTCTCCACCGTCAGAGCCGCCAGAGCATCATATGTCCTCTTAAGCTTGTTGTACTTGGCGAAGTATCTCTTGGAGTTATCCATAACGGATATTGTCTTGTCCAGTGGGATCTTCACCATCTCATCCGTGTAATAGTTGAGTGCCTCAAAGCTCTCCGTCCCCGGCTCAATACCATAGCCGTATGTGTTAATCAGTTCTCCATAGATACGATACTTTTCTCTGGATTCTGTATCTTTCAGCTGCTTAAGCTGAAGATCATATTTCTTGCTGGTCCTCTCTATGGCATTTGAAACTATCTTTCTTAGATCTGCAGACTTTTGTCTGATTCTCGTCACAGCACTCTTCCTATAGAAATACTCATCCAGCACCTGTGATATGTTTTCGCGGTATTCAATCATCTTGTCCACATACATCGTCATCTCTATCGAAGAAAACTCAACAGGTGTATATCCGTCAATCACTATCTGTGGCACATAATTTCCTGACTTTATATCTGAGACAACCCCAGCAAACGAACTGTACAGAGAATCCATATCACCCTCACTGAGACTTGCCGTTGACGCATTGCCGTCCAGGCCTGCCCTGTAACATATCTCGGCTGCTGCCACAGGAGAAAATCCTGTTATGTTCTGATATATCGCCTTTATTATATTTACTGGGCTCTCTTTTACCCGTTCTCTGAAATTCTCCTCTGTGATCTCAAGAGGAGACACCTTTCCGCCAGCCGGAGGATATTCATAAGTTCTTCCCGGAAGCACCTCTCTAACGGAACTTATCATATGTGAGATGTGCTTTATACTGTCTATTATAATATCGTCATCAGTTGCAAATATTATATTGCTGTGCTTACCCATTATCTCAGTGATAAGCTTCTTACGCTTGAGATCTCCCATCTCATCCAGATGCTCTATCACGATAACAACTATACGCTCGAACCCCGGCTGATAAATATCCACTATCCTGCCATTGTTGATATGTTTTCTGAGCAACATGCAGAAATTTGGTGCAGTCATAGGGTTTTCCTTTGCCGACTGCTGAAAATATATAAGCGGAAGACTGGCATCCGCCGATATCAGAAGTCTGTAATTCTCCCTATTGTTTTTGATAACAATATTAAGCTCATCCTTTTCCGGCTGGTATATCTTGTATATCCTGCCATCCACAAGCTTCTCTTTCATATCTCTAACCACATTGGATATTACTATTCCGTCAAAAGCCATACATGTCTCTCCTGTCCTGAAAAAAGGCAGAAAATGCAAATCATTCTCTGCCCCGTATATTCTTATAATGAATTATATAAATCCTTGTATATATTCGCTGAGTTGTACCATGAATAATCCTGCCTCATGCCACGCTCCTGTATATAATACCAAGCCTCTTTGTTGTTATAATAAACTTCCTTTGCATAATTGATAGCATTGAGAAGTTCATAAGGATCATAGTTTGCAAATGAAAATCCTGTTCCTGTTCCCTCAAACTGATTGTACGCCTCAACTGTGTCTGCAAGACCGCCTGTCTCACGCACAACTGGAACTGTTCCGTATCTGAGTGCCATAAGCTGTGTAAGTCCGCAAGGCTCAAATCTCGAAGGCACCAGCATAACATCACATCCAGCATACATCTTATGTGACCTCTCATCTGAATAATAGATATTAGCCGATACCTTTGCAGGGTGTATACCCTGATAGTATCTGAACATATTCTCATATCTGACATCACCGGTTCCAAGGACTATGAACTGTACGCCGTCACAGCATATATCATTCATGATCCTGTCAACGAGATCAAGTCCCTTCTGGTCGGTAAGTCTTGATATTATACCAATGACAAACTGATTCTCATCCTGTGGGAGTCCACATTCCTTCTGAAGCTCTATCTTGTTGATCTTCTTGAGTTCCCTAAAGTTGTCAACACTGTAGTTCTTGTATATCTGTGGATCCGTGGCAGGATTCCAAACCTCGTAATCTATACCGTTAACAATTCCCCACAGCGACTGCCATCTTGCACTTAAGAGTCCGTCAAGTCCCTCTCCATAATATGGAGTCTGTATCTCCTTTGCATAGGTGTTGCTGACCGTAGTTATCTTATCAGCATACACAAGCCCTCCTTTTAACATAGCTGCATCTTTCTGAACCTCAAGCTTATCCGGTGTAAATACATAATCAGGAAGTCCTGAATATTCCTGAATAGTCTTGATATCCCACTTGCCCTGGAACTGCAGGTTATGTATTGTCATAACCGACTTCATGCTTGTATAGAACAGATCACCGGCAAATAGCGTCTTGAGATATACTGGAACTAGACCTGCCTGCCAGTCATGACAGTGGATGATATCCGGCTGGAACCCTATCGAAGGCAGTATCGACAGTGCTGCCTTTGAGAAATAACAGAACTTTTCAATATCCCACTTTACATCACCGTAAGGCGTTGGTCCATTGAAATAATACTCATTGTCAATAAAGTAAACCTTCACGCCCTCATACTCAAGGTACATAACTCCTACATAATCATTCTTATATCCGATATCCATATAAAAATGGGTTATATACTGCATCTTCTCTCTGTACTTATTCGGTATACAGAGATAATTCGGCATAATAACTCTCACGTCATATTCATTCCTGTCAAATATCTTTGGAAGTGTTCCAACAACATCCGCAAGTCCACCTGTCTTTATAAATGGCACACACTCTGACGCTACATATGCAACTTTCTTCATCTAACAAAACCCTCCATAACATCTAAGCTCTGAACCCACGCTCGGCAGTCTCCTTCCGCCCACGCAAATATGTTGATATTATACCACATGGGCTCCTATAATTCAATAAAGTTGACAAGTGTGTCCGTTAATTTTATGATATAAAAAAACAAAGGAGATTTGACATGGCAAACACAAAAAACGACTTTCCAAGCGACATGGACGACATCGAGATGATCGATATAACCTACGAAGACGGCACCTCATGCAGCTGTGAGGTAATAGCTCATTTTGATGTGGAAGATATATCTTATGTGGCTCTCCTGCCGGAGGGCGATGAGGATTCCGATATTCTGGTTTACAGATACTCCGAAAACGGAGATGACGTGGAACTCTGCGAGATCACAGATGAGGATGAATTCAACAAGGTTGCCGATGTCCTCGACGAGATACTCGACGATCTTGAATTCAATTCGGAAGACTGAGTCTGACCTAATGAAGCAATATTAACCGTGATAGCATCTCCAACAGGCACCGGGATCTGATCAGGATATATCCAGCATCTAATCTTTTTGTCTGTCGAAGATGCCATCAACCTCTAATTTTCATATACTTTATCTGTCATATTTTTCTATCATATTTGTCTGTCATATTTTATCCGTCTGACCTTTGCACATATTCTTATCTCTGTACGTTTTCTATCAGCTCATTGCTTATTGTATATTCGAGGCTGAGTGTCTTAGTCTCTCCGTTTTTCTCAAAATATACGCACAGTTTTTTTTCATCCACATACGTTATAACTCCCTGTCCGTATCTCTTGTGAACTATCTTATTTCCAACCCTGATGAGATCTCTGTCCACAAGCATTTCCTGGACAAATCTTGACACATTCATATTCTTTCCAAATATCTTCTGGGGAACATATATGTAAAGCCCGTATTTTGCCCTAGTGACTGCCACATAAAACAGCCTACGTTCTTCCTCTATGTTGTCATTATCCACAGACTTTCTGTGAGGCGTCATCCCCTCAGCTGCGTCCATTATAAATACATACGCATACTCTAGTCCCTTTGCCGAATGCATGGTGGTGAGCGTCACGGAATCCGGTATCATGGAACCGGTCCTGTTCTTCTCTGCAAGCTCCGCGGTATATCTGTCTATATACTCAAGCCACCCATCCATACTAAGAAAATCTCTGGCACTTTCCTGTATCTCGTCTAGCACATCCATATAATCATCGGCGCTCACACCTCTGTACTCTGCATATTCACGCACATAAGCCTCAAGCCCCACAGCTTTTCTGATATAATTCACCGCAGCATACGGTGCAAGCCTGCTAATCCTCTCGAGATCGTTTTCAAGGACATTTATATTGTTAACTATGCGGTATTTGTCCTTATAATATTGTCTAAGCATCTCAAAGTCCACCTGCGATGAATCCAAAGCATCACGGCTTATATACCTGTTAGGCTTATTGATAACCCTCAGCAGTACCCGTCTCTCTCTGCAGCCCCTTGCAAGCTTTATATAGTCAAATATATTTTCTGCAAGGAAATGTGTAAATATATTTGGGATACTGTCCTTCATAGAAAACGGTATTCCATTTTCCATGAGTTTTGACGAGAGCGCCCTTGGCTCAGTGTTCGTCCTGAATATGACCGCAATATCTGAGTATGGTATTCCCGCAGAATTCAGTTCTCTGATCTTATCCACGATCTTGCGGTTCTGCTCTGTTCCATCCTTTACCTTCACAATATGTACCCTGTCGCTCTCTCCCGGCGCAAATGCCGACTGAAGATTCTTATCGTAACGATCTGTATTGTTCTTTATTATTCTCTTTGAACACTCCACTACATCATAGCTGCACCTGTAATTCATATTCAGATACTCTATCTTCGTTCCAGGGAAATCCTTTGGAAACCGCTTCATTATCGCAGGAGCCGCCCCTCTGAAGCCGTATATAGACTGGTCATCATCGCCCACAGCAAATATATTATTTCGTTCTTTTGCCAGCAGTTTTACCGTATCATACTGTATTGTGTTGATGTCCTGAAACTCATCTATGAGGATATATTGGAATCTGTTTCTCCACATATCCAGTATATCCTGCCTCTGGGAAAGAAGTTCATACGTAAATACGAGCATGTCATCAAAATCAATCTTTCCCCTGTAGCGAAGAAAATTCTCATAATCATCATATACCACCCGGAAATCATCTGTTTTCATAGTCGTGCTCTCATACGATTTCAGATCACACATTTCGCTTTTCACACATCCAATCTCCCCCAGAACATTTCTGGCAAAGTCCTCCTGACTGTCATATCTGAATCCGTGTCTTTCTATGCTATCCCTGACTGCTCCGTATTTTTCAGCATCCGTGATGATATCCGTTCCAGTATAATTATAGGCATTTCTAAGTATCCAGAAGAATACAGAATGGAATGTTCCAAACGTCACGCTGCCGACCTCCGGACAGAGATTCCTAAACCTGATTTTCATCTCATTCGCTGCCGCCTTTGTGAAGGTGATGACAAGTATATGTTCAGGTCTTATGCCATGATGCTGTATCATATACTTTATTCTATGGATAAGCACTGTGGTCTTTCCTGAGCCCGGTCCTGCTAGAAGCAGCATGGGACCACCCCCATGTTCTATAGCAATTTTCTGAGATTCATTAAATTCCACTAGTATCACCTCCCGCTATTTCTACATAATTTACATTTTTGATCATCGACATTAGTATAACTTCACATAATAAGGCGGTTAAAGATCACACTTTAACCGCCTTATCAGTTGCCTTATTTTTCGAACCACTTTCTGAATTTGCTTTTCGAATTTGCTTTTCGAATTTACTTTCCGCAGCACTTTTTGTACTTGAGACCGCTACCGCATGGACATGGATCATTTCTTCCAACCTTTGGAGCCTTTATGATCGTCTTTGATGATTTCTGGATCTTATAAAGCTCATCTCTCTTCTCCTTAGGGAATATTCCATCCCACTGTGGCAGAGTATAGAGCCATTCAGCGTTGCACTCAACCATATTCATGTAAAGCTTCTCATAGTCAATGGCAAGCTTGACCTCTGAATCCTCTGTTACATCATCAAGGTTGTTTGACTCCATAAGGCTGTCATCTATTCCATCAAGGAAGCCTATCATATGCTGGATGCTAAGACCATACTTCTCAGCAAGCTCTTTAACTGTTCCATGCTCTGGATCAGCAAGCGGATTTGAAAGGAGCTTCTCATAAACACCCTTCTCAGCCTGAAAATAATTCAGCCAGAACTCCTTGCCCTCCGGTGTTCTGTCATCTAATCCATATGCGTAATCACGCCATTCTTTTAATAAACTCATCTCATCTACCTCTTAAGTATTTTTTGAACTTTTATGAGTATATCAAATTATATGTTTTTTTTCAACATCTTTGTAATCGTCTTACACCTGCTCGTCTTACATCTGCTGATATTACGCACAAACATCCCGCAATAATACATCAATTCTCATCATCTCTGTTCGCTGCAGATCTTATCTCCTCACCCTTGCGCTTTAGGACTCTGGCTATCAGCCATACACCCCAGCACAGAACAGGTATGACCACATCAAGAAATATCATTCCCATGAAATTTCCACGTCCTGTAACTCCCATGACAAATGTGGCAACATACATTCCTACCAGCAAAACTACAAGTGCAATAGCTCCAATTCTCTTCAACATATTTCTGTCAACTTTCCTCTGTGTTTTTCTTATTCTTTATTCGGTCAAAATACTGCCTTATATTCCGTTCATATCCATTGTCCGAAGGTTCATAAAATACACGTCCTGCAATCTTATCCGGCAGATACTGCTGATCAACATAGTGATTTGGATAATCATGCGCATATTTATATCCTGTATGTCCAAGCTTCGCCGCACCACCATAATGTGCATCTCTCAGATACACTGGCACCTGTCCTGTATCCTCATTTTTAACCGCATCCATAGCTGCAAATATCGCATTTACCGCAGAATTGCTCTTTGGAGCACACGCCACATATGTTGCAGCCTGGGCAAGAATTATCTGAGCCTCCGGCATGCCTATACGTTCAACAGCCTGGGCACATGCGGTCGCCACCACTATTGCATTCGGATCTGCATTGCTCACATCCTCACTGGCACAAATCATAATTCTCCTGGCTATAAACTTGATATCCTCACCGCCGTAGAGCATTTTTGCCAGATAGAATACCGCTGCATCTGGATCTGATCCACGCATACTCTTTATAAACGCAGATATTATATCATAATGATTATCCCCATCCTTATCATACCTTATCGCTCTCTTCTGTATGCACTCCTCGGCAACAGGCAAGGTTATATGTATACGTCCATCATCACTTCTCTCAGTTGATAAAACTCCAAGCTCTATGGCATTGAGTGCATTTCTCGCATCTCCCGATGCCATATCAGAAAGGAAGTCCTCCGCGTCCTCATCTATATCCGCATCAAAGGCTCCCATGCCGTTTTCAGAGTAGACCGCCTTATGGATAAGCTTCTTGATATCCTCCTTTGAGAGCGGATGCAACTGGAATATATGGGATCTGGATATAAGAGCCCCATTCACCTCAAAATATGGATTCTCCGTCGTTGCACCTATGAGTATCACAGTTCCGTCCTCAACAAACGGAAGAAGATAATCCTGCTGGGACTTGTTAAATCTGTGTATCTCATCTATGAACAATATGGTTCTCTTGCCATACATAGCCTTGATATCCCTGGCCTCATTCACCACCTGCTCCATATCCTTCTTACCTGCAGTTGTGGCGTTCAACTGTCTGAACTCAGCCTTTGTAGTATTTGCTATAACCATAGCCAGTGTCGTCTTTCCGGTCCCAGGAGGTCCATAAAATATGAGTGAACTGATCTTATCCGCCTTTATCGCTCTGTACAATAGCTTATCCTTGCCTATTATATGCTCCTGTCCTACAACATCATCCAGGCTGACCGGTCTCATCCTCTTTGCCAGCGGAGAGTCATCCTCGGATGCATTCTCTCTCATATACTCAAACAAATCCATATCTTATCACCTGCTATTACCATTCTCTTTACTATCGTTTTCGGCTATTATTTTATTACCCTTACTGTTCTCTTTGATGTCGTCTATAGACACATCGAAGCCCGATATCTTTCAATAGCGGGCTTCAGAATCTGATACAATTTATTCTACTTTATGATATCCAGCTTTTTCAACATATCGTTGAACTTCATGATATCTATCGGTTTGCAGATATAATCATCATAATCATCACTTGCAAGATTGCTGTCAAAGCTTGCCTCGTCAAGAGCACTCGTCATGATAACCTTTGATCTGAGCATTCTTGACACCCCATGCTTTCTCTCCGCACTTCTTATAGATGCCAATACCTTATACCCATCTATCTTTGGCATCATAATATCCAGACATACAAGTCCAAACATCTCACCTTTCTCAAGCGCACTGACGAACTCATCAACAGCAGCTATTCCGTCAGGTGTTATCACCACATCTCCAAACTTGCTTAAATATTTAGATAAGAATTTTGCATTTGCAACATCATCCTCAGCTACTAAAATCTTCATGGTCATTCCTCCCTAATCTACAACCTAAGTATCTTTTCGAGATGTCCAATCATCTCTTTCATCTCCACACGGAAACTCTTTCTAGAATACTGATTTCTGCGTTCTAACAATCCCTCTGTAAAGAGTCCGTTAAAAACAAGTGTCAATTCCTTCGGTGTAAATACCGGTCTAATTTCCTTGTTCTCAATTGCTCCCTGGAATAACGAACACACAAAATCGTTTCGTTTCAGCATGCACTCCGAGATGATCTCCCGTGTCTCAGACATATGCAGTAGTTCTTCATAATGCAGCATTATAGCCCCCATACCTATATAATTATCATAATATGTCGCATATGTATCCGCATAATATCTGATCTTATCAATATATGAACCATCAAGATGATCAACGGTTCTCTGGATATTGATATCAAATGCAGCATATTCATTCACAACTGCTATAAGCACCTCATCTATCCCGCCAAAATACTTATATATCAATGTGTCCGAAATATTCTGCTTTCGAGCAAGATTCTTTGGTGTAAGAGCGTGCAATCCCAAATCTCCGATAAGTTCAATAGCTGAAGCGACAATTTTATCCCTGTTAGAAATATAACTATCCTCCACTACCTATTTCCTCCCATTACACATATATTAAACCTTATAACACTGTTTTTATTCTATGTCATGGGGTATATTTTGTCAACCAACATGTTGCAAAGTAACAGTCAAAATATTTAGTTATCAAGGTTCGTTTTGTGCACTTTAAACAAATATTCTTTGTAAGCTACACTATCTCTGTCAATTCTCCACTATCTCTTCTATACACATATATGCTGTCAGATAAAAACTCCATTGGAGTTATTGCACTCCTGTTCGCCTCGTGCACAAGATTCTTAAGATAGTCCTCGCCAAAGGAGCAGTGCGCTCTTATAAACAGAAGTTCATGCACACTGCATGGAAGAATGTATATATCGTCGTCCACCATGTCTGCGCATCTCGCCAAAGTTCCATCGTACAGTATAACCGAAGCTCCGTTTATATCGTATTCATTTGTCATGACATACAGTTCATCTATATCCGGAGCCTGTCCGATATTCTCACTTACAGAATAATCGTACCTATCCTCCAGCACCGAAAAAAGATCCTTTATGACAGGTGGAAACAGCCTTTCCGTATTGGCAAGCGCCAGTCTGTACATTGTATCCAGATCCAGTCTCCACCTGTCCATATCGCTGTTAGTCACACCGGAACTTGAGATACCTGTATCGGACACCTCTATGACTCTCCTGAATGTGACAGCCATATTCTGGTACTCGACATATGGCACGGTCTCAAGTAACTTTCTGTTCTTTTCACGGTTCACTATTCTAAGAATGATATTGTTTTTCACATCACTCTCATCCATCACCTTTTCAAATGTCAACCTGTCATCCGTCCCGTTTCTCATATATATGTCAATTATGGAGGAACATATATCCGCCATCGATCTTCCTTTTTCAAATTCCCTGTAGTAGGGCTCAATGTATATGGTGGGGCATATATTCTGGGATGTTTTTCTTATATTCAAAGCTGTGAGCGTCACCCCATTATTTTTTAATATTTTGTCAGTCTTTATCTGTATCCCGCTATCATTTGGTACGAGACGTGCTTTCATACAGTCCACGAGCAATTCCGTAAATTCTTCAAATTTCATTTAGTTCTCCTTTATCATCTTGTTTTGTGATTTGTAATTTTGTATTGAGATCTAACGAAACGTTTCGATATTTTTTGCTGCTGAAATATTTCATGGATGCATTCTATAAAAACAGACTGTGAAAATCAATAGATTTTGTGCGCGAATACGCGTCATTCTGCGCTTTATTATGGAATCCCACAGATCGTATATAAACAGTCTGTATACTTGTAAAGAAAAGCAAACTAAAAACCGTGCTTTTACGTCATCCCGAAATACTTCCAGGATTAATTAAAAGCACGGTTTTTAACTTATTGTATACTCTGGACATATCCAGTCAGGAACTCAACAAATTTGTCCATCTCCTCATCTGTTCCAATGGAAATACGGAGATAATTGTCTATGCGCGGTTTGTCAAAGTATCTCACATAGATATGAGCTTTTTTCGCAGCCTCAAATATCTCTTTTGCCGGTATGTTCTCATGTGTGGCAAACACAAAATTTGCTGATGACTCAAGACATGTAAAGCCAAGAGGTCTGATACTCTCAACAAATCTTGTCCTTGTAGCCACAACCTTTGCCACCATCGCTTTAAAGTACGCATCATCCTTCACCGACTCGGTCCCCATGATTATGGATGGTCTGTTCATTGTATATGAATTGTATGAATACTTCACATCGTTCAAAGCCTTTATGAGAATCGGATTGCTTATTGCATATCCGATACGCAAACCTGCCATAGATCTTGATTTTGAGAATGTTCTGACAACCACGAGGTTATCATATTTATCTATGAGTTCAAGTGCTGACTTTCCACCAAAATCTATATAAGCCTCATCTACGATCACTATTGAATCGCCGTTGTGACTTATAATATCCTCCACATTTGCAAGATTCTCATATATTCCTGTAGGCGCATTTGGGTTTGGAAATACTACACCGCCATTTTCCCTGTAATAATCCTCTTTTACAAGTCTGAAATTCTCATCAAGAGCCGGTCTTTCATAGGGAATACGGAAAAGTTCTGCCCACACATCATAGAATGAATATGTGATATCTGGAAACAATATCGGCTTATCAGAATTGAAAAATGTCAGAAATGACATTGCAAGTACATCGTCTGATCCCACACCGACAAACACCTGGGAGGAATCAACGCCGTGATACTCCGCAATAACGTCCACAAGCTGCGATGCTGTAGGATCTGGATATAGTCTGAGCAGATCCGGATTCTGAATTACCTCTGCCACCCTTGGCGACGGTCCATATGGATTTTCATTTGTGTTCAGCTTTATCACATTTGTGTCCTTTGGTTGCTCGCCAGGTACATAAGGTTCAACTTTTCTAATATTGTCACTCCATGCTGCCATCATTATTCCCCCTCTTCTACTCCTCTTCGTTAACCTGGGCAAGCTTTGCTGTCTGGTCGGCTGCTATAAGGCTGTCTATGAGTTCGTTAAGATCACCGTTCATTATCTGGTCAAGCTTATAAAGTGTGAGCTTGATTCTATGATCTGTCACTCTTCCCTCGGGGAAGTTGTAGGTTCTGATCTTCTCAGATCTATCTCCTGTTCCTATCTGGCTCTTACGATCTGCAGCCTCAGCATCATGCTGCTTCTGAAGCTCCATATCATACAGCTTTGATCTGAGGAGTGCAAATGCCTTTGCCTTGTTCTGAAGCTGCGACTTCTCTGTCTGACTGTAAATAACTATACCTGTAGGTATATGTGTAAGTCTGACGGCGGAATCGGTTGTATTGACACACTGGCCACCATTTCCTGATGCCCTCATGACATCAATTCGGATATCATTGTCGTTTATCTCTACATCTACTTCCTCCGCCTCAGGCATAACCGCTACTGTGACTGTAGATGTATGAATCCTTCCACCTGACTCAGTCTTCGGTATTCTCTGCACTCTGTGTACACCGCTCTCGTACTTCATCTTTGAATAGGCTCCATCACCAGTTATCATGAACACTGCCTCTTTAAATCCGCCTATACCATTCTCATTGACACTCATAAGCTCAACCTTCCACTTGAACTGGTCAACGTACTTTTGATACATCCTATAAATCTCATAGGCAAAAAGAGCAGCCTCGTCTCCGCCGGCACCGGCACGTATCTCAACTATTACGTTCTTTGAATCGTTAGGATCCTTTGGAAGCAGAAGGATCTTGAGCTCCTGCTCTATCGTCTCAAGTCTCGACTTGGCATCGTTCATCTCCTCCTTTGCCATCTCACGGAGTTCCTCATCGTTCTCCTCCTCAAGTATCTCAAGACTGTCCTCTATTGTAGTCTTTGCATCCTTATACTCTTTGTATTTATCTACGATCGGAACAAGATCGCTCTGTTCTTTCATCAGCTTTCTGAATTTGTTCTGGTCTGTGACCACATCAGGGTCTGTCAGCTGATTGTTGATCGTGTCAAGCTTATCTACTAATTCTTCTAATCTGTCAAACATAATATGCCTCTCCTTAATACAGTTAATCTTCTCAATGCAGTTTCCATATACTTTATAATTACTTTATAATTATTTTCTGTGATATCTTCCGTACACAACTCTGTCATTTCTGCACAGATCCTGCACCACATGAACGTCATCATAGCCTGTATCTACAAAGAGGTGCTGTACATCTTCTGCCTGATCATTGCCAATCTCAAATACAACATAACCTTCATCCTTTATATATTTTATAGCCTGACTGACTATTATTCTATAAAAATACAACCCGTCTGCTTTTCCGTCAAGTGCCAGTCTCGGCTCATTGTCCCTGACTTCGGGCATCAGAGCTTCTATAACATCACTTTTTATATATGGCGGGTTTGATAGTATAAGATCAAACTGCCCGTCCACATCACCAAACAGATCCGTATTTATGACGTCAAACCGCTCCGGCTCATCGCACAGCTTTGTGACATTTTTCCGGGTGACTCTGATGGCATCTCCCGATATGTCGGCCAGTGTCACCTTGCTGTCTGGTCTTAGCAGACCGTATGATATACCTATGCAGCCTGTCCCGCAACACATGTCCAGAACATCAAGCGTTTTCTGCGATGATTTCGTGAGATTCAGTGCAGTCTCCACAAGTATCTCCGTATCCTGTCTGGGAATCAGCACGTTCTCCGAGGTACAAAAATCATATCCCATGAAATTCTGCACTCCCGTTATGTACTGCAGCGGTTCTCTGGTGCACCGTCTCCTTATTAGTTCAAGATAACCTGTTTCCAATTCAGTGGATATATCCCTGTCTCTTTCAAAGAACATATCCGTCCTGTTCATACCTGATGCATGCTCCCAGAGCAGAGCCGCATCTATTTCTGCATCGGGTACACCGCTTTCCTCAAGCATCCCCTGTCCATATTTTACAAGTTCAAAAAGCCTCATAAACGCTCCCTGTTATTTGTCACTTTTTATCTGTCAATTCTCTATCTTACCGTCATGCATTGCCTGCTGGTATTCTCTCCAGTCTATGACCGCCTCGACCGATGCGATGGCGACCTCTATCATATCAAGATCCGGCTCCCTTGTGGTGAGTCTCTGAACCCACTTTCCCGGCGCTGAGAGTGCATTTGCTATCCACGAATCGCTTCTTCCGGCAAACATGATGAATTCGTATGAAATACCTGCTATAACAGGAACCAGCAAAAGCCTTATAAGCATCCTCATCCATGCCGATGGCGCATCTATGAACATAAACACTATTATGCTGACTATCATGACGATAAATAAAAAGCTTGTTCCACATCTCTTGTGATATCTTGAATATTTCTTGACATTCTCTGGTGTGAGAGGCACTCCCGCTTCGAAACAGTTTATCGTCTTATGCTCCGCACCGTGATACATAAACACTCTCTGTATATCCTTCATAATGGATATAAGAGCAACATACCCAATGAATATCGCAAGTCTTATCACTCCCTCTATAGCGGACATGAGCACTCTGCTCTCCACCACGCGTCCTATCAGTTCCCCGATAAATGCTGGCAGCATCATGAACAGCGCTATGGCAAATACCAGCGAGAACGCCACCGTTCCATACATAGCCAGATCATCTGATTTCTTCTGCTGCTTCTGGGTGCGCTGTTTCTCCACAGACCTGGTGCTTTCAGAATCCTCTTCCTCGTCATAAAATGACGCTGAATACATGAGCGTCTTGACTCCAATCACAAGAGACTCTATAAAATTGACAACGCCTCTTATTATCGGGATCCTAAAAAACACGCTTTTGGATCCGATGGATACATAATCTGTTACCTTTACCTCTATTTCCTGATCCGGTTTTCTGACCGCCACAGCATACCTATCGCCATTTTTCATCATGACACCTTCCATGACAGCCTGACCGCCTATTTTAACTCTTTTCACGTAATTCTCCTATAAAGTAAAAAACAGCCTGAGATTATTTTAAAAATAACCTCAAGCTGTCATAGTTTTATTAGTTGGCCTGAACGCCATACTTCTTGTTAAACATATCGATTCTACCACGAGCTTTGATTGCCTTCTGCTGACCTGTGTAGAATGAATGACACTTTGAGCAAATTTCTACGTGAATCTCTTCCTTAGTTGAACCTGTAACGAACTCGTTACCACAGTTACATACAACCTTTGCCTGATAGTAATCTGGATGTATTCCTTTACGCATTTTTTTCACCTCTTTACATATATTTTTTATATATGAGAACAGGCATAAAGCCAGGGTTCTTCATAACACAACTTCTGTATTCTATCATAGTACATTACACAATGCAAGATATTTTTTTGATTTTAAATAGCAATTTTGATAACTTTTTATTTTATCTGCTTTTATTTTCTCAGCAGTGACTGTTTTATATAATGAATAAATTCCTTATTATCCTTTGTTCTAATGAAAAGTTTTCTCACATCCTCCAAAACATCCTCTGATCGGCTTCCCATAAGTTCCTTATGTATAGCCGCAACAACCTCCTGTTCCTCCCTTGAGAGCAACAGATCATCTCTTCTTGTTCCAGACTTTGCTATATCTATGGCCGGGAATATCCTCTTTTCTGAGAGCTTTCTGTCGAGAACAAGTTCCATGTTACCAGTTCCCTTGAACTCCTCGAATACGACATCGTCCATCTTGCTTCCAGTATCCACAAGTGCTGTTGCAAGAATCGTCAGGCTTCCACCCTCCCTCATGTTTCTCGCAGCACCGAAGAATCTCTTTGGCATGTAGAGGGCTGCAGGATCGAGGCCACCTGAGAGTGTTCTTCCACTAGGAGATACCGTCAGGTTGTACGCTCTGGCAAGTCTTGTGATACTGTCAAGCAGGATCACTACATCCTTCTTGGACTCAACAAGTCTCTTTGCTCTCTCTATGACCATCTCTGACACTCTCTTGTGATGTTCCGGAAGTTCATCAAATGTTGAATATATGACCTCAACATTCGGTCCCTCTATGGACTCTCTTATATCTGTAACCTCCTCCGGTCTCTCATCTATGAGCAGCACTAAAAGATGCATATCTTCATAGCTTGTGCTGATCTTCTTGGCAATCTGCTTTAAAAGCGTTGTTTTTCCAGTCTTTGGAGGTGAGACTATCATACCTCTCTGTCCCTTGCCTATAGGTGCAAGCAGATTGATCATTCTTATAGGAATAGGTGCTCCGGCTCCGTCCAAGTCTATTCTCTCATTTGGGAATACAGGTGTCAGATCCTCGAAATTCTTTCTGTTTGCGATCACAAGAGGGCTCTCATCGTTCACGCTTGCAACATAGAGCAGCGCACTGAACTTTTCTCCCTGTGTCTTGTTTCGTATATTTCCTGTGATTATATCTCCTGTCTTCAGGCCAAATCTTCTGATCTGTGCTGGAGAAACGTATATATCCTGGTCACCCGGCAGGTAATTCGCACTTCTTATAAATCCGTATCCCTCAGCCATGACCTCAAGTATTCCGTGAGCCATCCTTCCACTGTCAAGTTCCGGATTATATTCTCCCTGGGCGTATGACGGAACATTCTTCTGATCCGCTTGCTCCTGACCCTCCTGGACAGCCGGCTCCTCAGCTTTGGTCTCTGTCTGCCTCTGACGAGGCTCAAATTGAACATTCTGTCTGCTTTGGCGTACCCCGTTCTTTCCCTGGAAGCCCACTATTCTTCTACCCTTTCTCTGTTGCTGTCCGGCTCCTGTCACATTATCAGCCGCGGTCTCCCTCTTCTCCTCCACAGAGCTTTCAGTTGCGTATGTGCTGCTTTCTGCTACAACATCAGCATCATTTCTGACTGGTTCCGCTTTAGGTGCAGTCCTTGTATCGACACTGTTTACCGA
This sequence comes from Coprococcus eutactus, assembly GCF_025149915.1. NCBI lineage: Bacteria > Bacillati > Bacillota > Clostridia > Lachnospirales > Lachnospiraceae > Coprococcus > Coprococcus eutactus. Next base: position 1,294,345 of record NZ_CP102278.1, on the reverse strand, counting down.
CACCGCTGTCACATGCTTTTTCACATACTCTGTCAGATACTGGGCAAGCTCAGCCTTTTTCATGGCTGAGCAACCCTTTATCCCGTTATCCTTGACAAAAGTTTTCATCTCTGCCAGAGAAGCTTTACTAAAATCCATATACAATTTTCTCCTTTCATTTAAATCAATATGAATCAACACAAATTTAAAAATCGATATTTTCCGATACAATACCTGTATGAACGTTCTTTTGTACTTACGACTGACTGTTCGAAGCAGTTCACGATCTGAATATATATCTGATAATCTTGTAAATATATTTTGGGAATTATACACACTTAAGGAAATAAGTGTCTCTCAACGATACATTATTATTAAATATACTCATTGCCACCCCAAATGTCAACATCAGTGTTAAACAATCCTTTGCAAATATATTGATTTTATATTTTTGTAATGTTATCATGTGACTGTTGCTCTTAAATAAGCAAATATTTATTTGACAAAGGATAAATCATATGGGAACGGAATCTATTGTTTTATACAAGCTTATAGTACTTTACATGTTGGACAGAGTTAACTTTACTCTCACCAACTCCCAGATCTCAGATTTTGTTCTCGAGAAGGGATACACTAATTATTTCACTCTTCAGGAGTCCATCAACGGACTTGTAGACAGTGAGTTCGTATATGTATCCACCATAAGGAGCTCCTCACACTACAAGATCACCGACAAGGGTGAGGAGGCGCTGAGCATGTTCGAGAACAAGATTCCATACGCAATAAAACAGGATATCCTCGAATTCTTCGAGCAGCAGCAGATCAACCTGAAAAAGGAAACCGAAATCCAGTCCGACTACTATTTGAATGAAGCAAATGAATACACAGTCTCCTGCGTGATAAACGACAGAAATGAGCCTTTGCTGGATATCAAATTCAGTGTTCCAACCAAGGCTGTTGCCGTTGCGATATGTGACAACTGGAGGCAGAAAAGCACCGAGGTATATGATCTCCTGGTTCAACAGCTATGGACATCAAAGCCATCGTGTTAAATAGACAAATATTAACAAAACAGGCAATTACAGATTCCCGTGATCGCCTGTTTTGTTTTTTCGCATATACCTATATCTCTTCCTGATATATAATTTAGTCTTATTTTTCCTGAAGCTCACTATCATCATCCTCAGATTCAGATAACGACAGCTCTATAAGATTCCATATATCATCCTTTCCCTGCTTGGTGAGGGCCGAAAAAGGTATCATCCTTGTCCCCGGAACCAGACCGAGTTTCTCTTTTATCTGCTTCAGGTTCTTCTGCACCTGGCTTCTCTTTATCTTATCTAGCTTTGTACATATTATCACCGGCTCATATCCGTTATTCACTATCCAGTCATACATGAGGCAGTCATTCTCAGACGGAACATGCCTTATATCTATCAGCAAAAATACCTTTTTGAGCTGGGCTGATGTATGCAAATAGTTCTCTATCATCTTTCCCCACTTCGCTCTGATCTCCACAGACACTTTTGCATATCCGTATCCCGGCAGATCAACGAAATAAAGTTCTTTATTGATATTATAGAAATTGATCGTCTGTGTCTTACCCGGCTGTGCGGATGTCCTCGCCAATGACTTTCTGTTCAAAAGACCATTGATAAGCGATGACTTTCCCACATTTGACTTTCCCGCAAATGCAATTTCCGGAAGTTCATTGTCCGGAAGCTTACTTGTTATTCCACACACCGTCTCAAGTTCAGCACTTTTAACAATCATTCGTCTTACCTCCTATCTGACCAGTGCGTAGTCAAGCACCTGTCGCATTTTGTCTACAAGATGTATCTCAAGTCCCGACACAATATCAAAATCAAGCTGAAGATAATCTGACTCATTTGCCGCTGGAATAAGGACTCGCTTCACCCCCTGAAGCTTTGCAGCAAGAAGCTTCTCCTTCAGGCCTCCAATAGGAAGAACCTCTCCTCTAAGCGTAATCTCTCCTGTCATGGCAGTCTTTCCATCCACTGGTGCACTAAATATCGCCGAGTAGAGTGCCGTAGCCATCGTGATTCCGGCCGAAGGGCCATCCTTTGGAACCGCTCCCTCTGGGATATGTATATGAAAATCGTGCTTAGTGAAGTAATCATCGCCAAGCGCAGCTGATTCTTTGAGCGATCTTATATAACTCATACCCGCATAGGCTGACTCCTTCATGACGTCCCCCATCTTACCTGTGAGCTGGACCGCACCTGAACCAGGAAGTACATTCACCTCTATCTCCAGTGTCACTCCGCCAACGGCTGTCCAGGCAAGACCTGTGACTACTCCAACTCTGTCTTTGAGGTTGTTCTTTTCATCCTTATATTTATACGGGCCAATGTAATCCTGAATATTTTTCTTCGTTATCTTTGCCGTTTCAATTTCTCCAGCAAGTATCTTACGGCACGCCTTTCTGCAGACCTTATCAATATTTCTCTCCAGATTTCTGACTCCCGCTTCCCTGGTATAGTGGCGGATTATGTCTCTTATTGCTCCAGCATCCATCTTAAACTGGATTTTTGTCAAACCATTCCTCTCCCTCGTCTTGTCAACCAGGTACAGCTTTGCAATATTGTATTTCTCATTCTCGGTATATCCAGATATCTCTATTATCTCCATTCTGTCCAGAAGTGGTCCTGGTATGGTCGAGATATCATTCGCCGTGGCTATGAAGAGCACATTGCTCAGATCAACTGGTACTCCCATGTAATGATCATTAAATTCGTTGTTCTGTTCACTGTCAAGCACCTCAAGAAGAGCTGATGACACATCACCCTTATAGTCGCTGCCGACTTTGTCTATTTCATCAAGCAGCATCAGTGGATTGTTAACCTTTGCCTTTATCATAGACTGTACTATCCTACCTGGCATTGCACCGACATATGTTTTTCTGTGTCCTCGTATCTCAGCCTCATCGCGCACTCCGCCAAGTGACAGCCTGATATATTTTCTCTCAGTTGCCCTGGCTATGGATCTGGCTATTGATGTCTTTCCTGTACCAGGAGGTCCTACTAGACATATAATAGGAAGGTTGCCCTTCTTATTCAGAATATGCACGGCAAGATAGTCTATTATCCTGTCCTTAACTTCCTCCAGACCGTAATGATCCTTGTCGAGAATATCTATAGCTGACTTTATATCTGAATTCTCCTCCGTTGCAATATTCCACGGATAGCTCAGCATCACGTCTATATAGTTAGCCGTCACACTGCTCTCCATTGAACTGAGTGGGATACTCTTATAATTCTTTATCTCCTTGGATATCTTCTCATATACCTCTGGGCTGCATCCAGAGGCATCAAGTCTCTTCTGGAACTCATCCACCTTCTCATCCGTTCCATCCTCACCGAGTTCTCTCCGTATCACTGCCATCTGTTCTCTGAGGATGAAATTTCTCTGATTCTTAGCTGATTCCTGATTTGTCTTTTCCAGTATCTCCCTCTTGATCTTCGCAACCTCAAGTTCCTCATCCAGAATCTGGATAAATCTGAATGCGCGCTCCTTCACATCGACGAGTTCGATAAGCTCCTGTCTGCTATCATTCGGTATGGTAATATAATCTGCCATACTGTCTGTAAGAGAACCTATGGAATCATTTGCCGCCACCTTTGAAAACATGACATTATTCCTTGTCATTCCATTGTCAACCGCTTCCTTAAGCTTGTCTCTGAGCAGCGATAATATTGCCCTCTTTTCGTCAGCTGTAACTTCATCCTTTTCGTCTATCTCATGAACACTGCACATATAACATGTATCTTTGTTATACTCTATAAGCTGAGCACGTTTTACCGACTGTAAAAGCACCCTCATAGTCTTATTAGTGTTTCTCACATACTGTTTTATCCTTGCAATAACACCAACTGGATAAAATGTAACCTTTCCTGCAATCTTCTCCGACGTGGGAGTTGCTAGAAAAATATAACTGTCATCCTTAACAGTACGTTTCACAGCCTCACACGCATCTCTTTTTACAGCATCAAGATAAAAAGACACCCCAGGCATAGCCACGCCATCTTTAAGGCTGATCATAGCTATATTCTTTATTTCTTTGTTCATAACCTTATCTCCGTTTTACCATATGCCGACCACTTTTGCCGCAAAGCCATCATGCAGTTATACAACTACAAAATAAGACGTTACTATACGCTTTCCCCGTGTAATAACGCCCTATCTGTAAAAGTCTGTCTAAGCACTTTCTCCATTATCTGTATTTGTCTTTTTCTTTCTCTGAGACTTCTTGGATGATCCATCATCATCCGTATCTGTACCTTCTCTGTAGGAAAGAATTGGCTCTCCATTGCCGGTTATAACATCCTTTGTTATGACACACTTGTTTATAGCCGGATTGGACGGGATCTCATACATAAGATTGAGGGTTGCATTCTCCATTATTGCACGGAGACCTCTGGCACCCGTCTTACGCTCCATCGCCTCTTTCGCGATCTCTCTCAGCGCATCGTCCTCTATCTCAAGCTCAACTCCGTCAAGCTCAAACAGCTTCTTATACTGCTTACATATCGCACTTCTAGGCTCAGTGAGTATCCTCACAAGCGCATCTTCATCCAGAAGATCAAGTGTAACTGCAACCGGAACTCTTCCCACAAATTCAGGAATCAATCCATATTTCACAAAATCATGTGGCATTACCTGCTTCAGAAGCTGTCCTATATCCTGCTCTGACTGTTCAACCACTTCTGCATTGAAGCCGATGGACTTCTGTCCTACACGGTTTTCGATTATCTTCTCAAGTCCCTCAAATGCTCCTCCGCATATGAACAGAATATTTGTCGTATCTATCTGTATAAGTTCCTGATGTGGATGCTTTCTTCCACCCTGTGGTGGAACTGAAGCAACCGTTCCCTCTATTATCTTTAACAAAGCCTGCTGAACGCCCTCTCCAGATACATCTCTAGTTATGGACACATTCTCGCTCTTCTTTGTGATCTTGTCTATTTCATCAATATAAATTATTCCATGCTCAGCTCGCTCTATATCGTAGTCTGCCGCCTGTATGAGTTTTAACAGGATGTTCTCCACATCCTCTCCAACATATCCAGCCTCAGTGAGCGTTGTCGCGTCAGCTATCGCAAATGGGACATTCAAAAGTTTGGCAAGGGTTTGGGCAAGATATGTCTTACCTGAACCTGTTGGTCCAACCATAAGAATATTACTCTTCTGCAACTCAACATCAAAATCTTTCTGTGCAAGGATTCTCTTATAATGGTTGTACACGGCAACCGCCAGTACTTTTTTTGCCTCTTCCTGACCTATCACATACTCATCAAGGAAACTTTTTATCTCCTTCGGCTTCAGAAGGTTGACATCTTCAAGTTCGGTATCCCCAAGTTCTTCCTCGATTATCTCAGTACATATCTCAATGCATTCATCACAAATGTAAGCTCCCGGACCTGCAATGAGTTTTCTCACCTGATCCTGGGTCTTGTTGCAAAAAGAACACCTGAGCATCTTTCTCTCGTCACTACGATTTGCCATTACAATACCTCTGTTTTCACTATTTATTATATACCAGGCATGGGGCTGGACCGCCACCGCAGCCACATGTCTGGTATATATCTGCAGGTTTTTCTGACTTAATTCCGTCCTGTTCTCCTGCCCACAATTATCTGTTGGTTATAACGCTGTCTATAAGACCATATGCGCAGGCCTCATCAGCTGTCATCCAGTTATCACGATCTGTGTCAGCCGCAATAACATCAAGTGGTTTTCCTGTATTCTCTGCCAGCATTTTGTTGAGCTTTTCCTTTGTCTTCAAAATATGTCTGGCTGCAATCTCTATCTCTGTCGCCTGACCCTGAGTTCCTCCAAGAGGCTGATGGATCATTATCTCTGAGTTTGGAAGGGCGTATCTCTTTCCCTTTGCGCCACCTGCCAGGAGAAATGCTCCCATGCTGGCAGCCATTCCACAGCATATAGTTGAAACATCACACTTTATATATCTCATTGTGTCGTATATTCCCATTCCTGCTGTAACCGATCCACCAGGACTGTTTATATAAAGCGATATATCTTTTGACGGATCCTCTGACTCGAGGAACAGCAACTGAGCTATAACCAGACTTGCTGTTGCATCATTCACCTCGTCTCCAAGGAATATGATTCTGTCTTTAAGTAATCTTGAATAAATGTCAAATGTGCGCTCTCCGCGACTGGTCTGCTCTACGACGTATGGTACTAATGCCATGTTATCTACCTCCAATACTGGTCAGATTAAATCTCTTTAGCTGCATCCACGATAAGCTGCGCTGCCTTCTTCACCGCAACATCCTTCTTCATGCTTGCGATCTCTGCATCACCCATGAATCCCTTGATATCCTCAAGCTTCATCTGGTACTGCTCAGCCATCTTTGTAAGCTCCTCATCAACTTCCTCGTCTGTAGCCTCGATGTTCTCTGCCTTTACTACTGCCTCAAGAACTGCTCTCTGCTGGATTCTCTTAAGTGCCTGTGGCTTGAATCGCTCCATAAGCTCATCCTCAGTAACATTTACTATCTGCATGTACTGCTCAAGCTTGATTCCCTGGTACTGAAGATTCTGAGCGAACTCGTCTCTCATTCTGTGCTGCATATCCTCAACCTGAGCATCTGCAATATCCATAGTAGCGTTCTCGATTACCTTATCGATTGCCTTAACTTCCTTCTCGTTTGCTGCATCCTTTGTCTTCTTTGCAACAAGCTTGTTCTTTACTTCTTCCTTGTACTGATCAAGTGTATCACATCCGCCTACCTCGCTTGCGAACTCATCGTTGAGCTCTGGAAGCTGTGACTCTGTGATAGAGTTGATCTTGCACTTAAATACAGCTGGCTTACCAGCAAGCTCGTCTGCCTGATAATCCTCTGGGAATGTAACGTTGACCTCTACATCCTCGCCGATGTTTTTGCCAACAAGCTGATCCTCAAATGTATCGATGAATGAATGTGAACCAAGAACGAGCTTATAGTTCTCACCCTTTCCGCCTTCAAAAGGAACGCCGTCTACAAATCCTTCGAAGTCAAGCGTAACCTCATCCTCAAGTTTTGCAGGTCTTCCCTCTACAAGAACCTTTCTTGCATTCTGGAGCTGCTCCTTCTTGATATCCTCAAGGACTTCCTCATCTGTAACTTCTACATTGATCTTCTCAACTTCAACACCCTTGTACTCACCAAGAGTTACCTCTGGCTTAACAGCAACCTCAGCTGTGAAGATAAGATCCTTACCCTTCTCGATCTGGGTAACATCGATGACTGGCTGTGAAGCGATCTCAAGCTCTGAAGCGACAGCCTCCTTAGGATAGTACTCGTTGATCATGTCGTTTGCGGCATCCTCATAAAATACTGCAGGACCATACATCTTCTCGATGAAAGCCATCGGTACTTTGCCCTTACGGAATCCAGGAACGTTGAATCTTCCCTTTGTCTTGTTGTAAGCTTTTACCATTGCCTTATCAAACTCTTCTGCTGGAACTGTGATAGTAAGTTTTGCCATGCTGTGCTCAAGCTTTTCTACTGTGAAACTCATCTTTTTATTTCCTCCTTAAAATGTGCAAATGGTGCCTTAGCCTTTCTTATAATTTATTTTAAGGCACTCAAGCAGCATCCATTTATCCTATTCTTATTATCAATGCAAACAAAAGTCCACATCAATCATCGATTATATCATAATGTGCAAATGATTGTCTAGCACATTATACTATAAAGTTGTTAAAGTTCTGGACGTCCTGCAGCTTTATGTCTCACTTTGTTAACGAAAAAAGCCTGATGTATTCATAATACACCAGACCTTTTTCTCTCCGTAATTTTCACGAAGACTTTTACGGTTATTTCAGACTATTCGGATTTCTCTTATCTGCCTGACATCTGCTCTTCCTGTCTCTTGATCATCTGACGAACCATCTCTCCTCCGATCGATCCAGACTGAGCTGAAGTTAAATCTCCATTGTAGCCGTCCTTAAGATCTACACCGATCTCCTTAGCTACCTCCATCTTGAACTTGTTCATAGCACTCTTTGCCTCTGGGACACTTGCCTTGTTAGAGTTTGAACTTGCCATTTCCCATTACCTCCATATAAATGATTTATAGATGTTTAAGACTTTCGTCTTGTTACTATTATGAGCAATATGGTGGATCTTATAATGGCAATTTCTGCTATAATTCAATTTTAGTACTTCATTGGCTCCTCTTCACCGTTCATGACTCTGAGTGCACCCTGTGCAAGTGCGAGAAGCTCATCCTCACCTGCATATACTGTAAATGGAGCTATGAAGCCAGCTCTCTTCTCAAGTTCTTCGCATGTATGCTTTGAATAAGCTATACCACCTGTAAGGATGATCTGATCCACCTTACCGCGGAGTACTGTAGCCATTCCGCCTATATCCTTTGCAACCTGCTGATAAAATGCATCCTGAACAAGCTTTGCATGCTCATCACCATCGTTCACAAGCTTCTCAAGATCTCTTGCATCGTTGCTTCCTATATATGCGTTGAATCCGCCCTTACCAACAAGCTTCTTCATAACCTCTGCCTGTGTATACTCACCGGAGAAACACATCTTTACAAGAGCTCCTGAAGGTACACCGCCAGCTCTCTCCGGTGAAAATGCTCCGTCACCATCAAGTGCATTGTACACATCTACAACTTTACCGTGATCGTGTGCACCAACTGATACACCGCCGCCCATGTGTACTACGATAAGATTGAGGTCTGTATACTTCTTGCCAACCTCCTTTGCGTATCTCTTTGCAACTGCCTTCTGGTTGAGTGCGTGGAATACGCTGATTCTTGGAAGCTCTGGAACTCCTGAAAGTCTTGATGATGGCATAAGCTCATCTACAACCACAGGGTCAACTATGTATGAAGGAACTCCAAGCTCATCTCCGATTTCTCTGGCAAGTATACCACCAAGATTAGATGCATGCTGTCCCTGCTTACCTATCTTGAGATCCTCAAGAAGATCATCGCTTACTGCATATGTACCACCAGGGATAGGCTTGAGCATTCCACCACGTCCTACACATACATCAAGTGTCTTGATATCAAAATTCTTCTCTGCAAGCACGTCAAGGATAACTTTCTTTCTGAAATCCTTCTGATCAACTATCATGTTGAATCCTGCCAGCTCCTCAGTTGTATGTCTGAGTGTCTCTTCAAATAAAAGTGTCTCATCCTCGAACACACCAATCTTTGTTGATGTTGAACCTGGATTTATTATAAGAATCTTGTAAGCCATTTTATAAAACCTCCATTTTCTTTAATGCACAGATCTGTATCTTTTTATTGTTTATTATATTTTATTATTTATTCTTCTTGAGTGACTCTGCTACAACGGCTGCTAGAGCTATTGAATTGAGCTTGACCTCAAATGTATCTGATCTCGATGTGAGGATTACAGGAGCATCTGTACCTGTAATGATACATCCGTTCTTGCACTTTGTTGTGTGAACAAGTGTCTTGTATACAAGGTTACCTGCATGTATATCTGGGAACAGAAGGATATCTGCATCTCCAACTATCTTTCTGTCCGTAGCACCCTTGTGAATAGCTGCTTCAGGCTCGATAGCCAGATCCATTGAAAGAGGACCATCAACGATACATCCTGTGATCTCGCCGTTCTCGTTCATCTTTGTAAGCTCTGCTGCCTCAACAGTAACAGGCATCTTAGGATTAACTACCTCTACTGCGGCAAGTGGAGCTACCTTTGGGCAAGGTATTCCGCACGCATGGGCAACCTCTACAGAGTTCTCTATAATTGACTTTTTCTCCTCAAGTGAAGGATATGTCATGAATGCAACATCTGTAAGATACAGAAGTCTGTCAATTCCAGGGATTTCAAATACACATACGTGTGAAAGCGGCTTGCCATTTCTAAGACCAACTTCTTTGTTAAGTACGCTCTTAAGGAAATCCTTTGTTGAGAGAAGTCCCTTCATATACATATCAGCCTTATGATCATGAACAAGTTTCACTGCCTTAAGTGAAGCCTCTATATCATCTGGCTCATTTATGATCTCATAACCTGTAAGATCCATACCGATCTGATCTGCGACCTCTCTGATCTTTGCCTCGTCACCCACAAGTATAGCATCTGCGATTCCCTTCTCCTTTGCTGCCTTTACAGCCTCAAGAATAGGCGCATCCTGTGCTACTGCAACCGAAACTTTCTTTATGCTGCACTGTGAAACCTTTGCCAATAAATCATCAAAACTTTTACTCATCTTTCGCACCTCACGTGAAAATTATTATTTAAACAAATCCATTTTTTATGTTATCACTAAAAATTATAAAGGTCAACATCATTGTACCATCTTACATATTATTGCAGATCTTCGTTTTTAGGAAATTTTTTTCTGTATATAAGCAATCCTGCCGACAATAGAACTGCCATTACAATAAACACAACCGTCAGTACCAGTGGAGCCCCATCTCCGGTTTCCGGAGATTTATTCTCCCTAGTCATCTCCGTTGTTTTATCCTCCGTGGTCTTTGTGGTCTCCGTAGTATCTGTTGTCTCCGTGGTAGTATTTTCCTTTTCATTTACAAATATGACCGGATTTTCTTTATTATATATTTTTTCACCTGTATCGATCTCAGTCGCTTCTCCTCTGTGCTCATATCCTTCCGGAGCTTTCAGTTCCTTTATGTAATATTTTCCGGCTGGAATCTGCTTAAACTCAGCATATCCGTCATCACCTGACACAGCTTTCATCACAAGCTTATCCGACAACTTTTCATACAGACCAAACTCCGCCCCGCAAAGGGCTGCTCCGTCATCTGCTGATTTTTTGTAAATGTACACTGATCCATAATGATTTTTTACTATACGCACAGGCTCATTCTCATACTGCCCGCTCTTCACTGTCACCTTTATGTGTCCTTCCGAATCTGCATCGACAGCCATATATCCCTCCGGAATATTGTCCTCCACAAGATAATATTCCCCAGGTGACACATATTCAAATTCCAGATATCCCTTTTTATCTGTCATTTTGCTGTCGACCTTTTCTCCACTCTCCGCAGAATACAGAGTAAACCGAACTCCGCCAAGAGGCTTATTTCCAACATCGTCAACCTTCTTTATCCGTATCTTTGCAATCTCATCGATCATTCTGACCTTCTGGGTTCCATAGTCATCATCCACCGTAAATGTTATTTCTCTGCTTTTCAGATATCCCGCCGGTGCACTACGCTCACTCAGCGTATATTCTCCCGGCTTTATATTCTCCACAATGTGCGCCGTCTTTCCTGTTATCCATCTGTCGACCACTTTGCCAGTACTATCTGCAAGCACAAGTTCTGCCCCCGAAAGCTCATCACTCCCCGTCACAGCGGTCTTGCTGATCTCCAGTCTCTTTTCACCTACATGCACCGTCTGCCCCTCAGACTTTATATCCTGGTGGGATGCTATTACCTCACCCTCATAGGTAGCATCTGTCAGGACTTCGTAGCACACCAGATCTCTGCCGCCAAGACCGGTCACATCAATAACAAAAGGAACATCCACACTCTGGTTTATCTCTTTCGCAGTGAACTCAACTCTGTTTACAGCACCTGCCTGCTCAAGCACCTGCTCGCTATCCTTATCAAGGACCTGTCCACTTATTGTATACACATGTCCTATCTCAAGTCCGCTCATGATCACAGTGTCCACTAGCACCGTCTCCGCCGCCGACTCAGGAATATTCTTGCCTCCCGTGTCCCTGAATTTTGCAACAGAATCCATCTCCGCAAATCTCTCATTTATGATATCGCCTATATCGATCACTTTGCTGTCAGAGTCAATTGTAAATGTTATAGTCTCCGCCGATCTGTACTTTCCGGAGTTCGCATCGCATCTCAGCTCACTCAGATGATATGTACCATACGGAAGTGCGCCTCTGTCGTCATCCGTATTCTCGTCCCCAAACCATATACCACATCCACTTTTTCCGGAATTCGTATCGAATGTATGCCTGATATACGATGCGCTACTCGAGTAAAACCCGTTTTCATCTGTATATATTACGATCGACTCTGATCTGTCATTATTTTCCAAAAGAAACTTTACCCCTGCCATAGTCCTACCTGTGTCCGCAGCTTTCTTGCTGAACTGAAAATCTCCACGGATTACACGGTTTCCGACTATCAATTCATTCCCTATCTCCAGGCTCACACTCTGCCCTTTGTTTGTGATATTTGTCAGGCATATTCCTTCACCGGCATCCGTTATTCTTTCACCTGTATCGCCATTCCTTATAACCGACTTTTCCAGGATATAACCAACCGGCGGCTTTGTTTCCTTAATGGTTATCGTTCCGGCAGCAAGCTCAATGTTCCCGTTCTCATCTATGACTGTCTCATCGCTCTTCTTTGAAGCTGACAGGTACTTTTTCTGTAGCATACATATCCCGTTCCTGTCCGTTTCAAGGATCCACGTCTTGTCCGGTCTGTCCGGAAGCTCGCTCAGGGAGCCATACATGCCATCATAATAGTTCACCGTAAACTCAGCGCCCTTAAGCTCTGCCTCACCCTGTGCATCGATCCCGGTTGAGGCGTCCTGCTTATATATGCTAAAATCTATCTTTCCGCCTTTTTTCTTATCTGAGGTGTTCCATACGATAGCATTGCCTTCTGAATCAGATGATATTTTTTCTCCGGCTGACAGGGTGCTTCCAGATGCCTTTATCTTAAGCACCGCCTTCTCTTCATTCTTCTCATACCCCGCCGGAGCCTTCTTCTCATATATCTCATACGTTCCAATTGGCAGACCAGTAAGTTCCGGCGTATTTGTACTGCCGTACTTTGAAGCATATACTATTCCTATTCCACATCCATCTGTCTTCAGCTTTGCTACGACCTGATCCGAGGTTATGGAACCCGACGCCTTTCTCACCACATAATAAACCGCGTTCTTCACCGGCTCCTGTGTATCTGCGTCCGTTTTCTTCAGACCGAATCTACCGGTCACCACATCATCCTCCGCCGCAATATGGTACGCTGTGGCCATACTTCTGACCGAAGTTTTCTCTGTGAGTTCAACTTTATACACCTTAGGATTGTATTTATATCCGGAGTTTACGACCTTTTTACCTGTGGATTTAAGTTTTCCTGTCTTGTTGTCGTAATCCCACAGATATTCATTTTCCGATACCTCATAAGCTCCAAATGGAAGCTTCGCACAGCTTATATCCAACGCGTTGCTGTATTCTTCCTTTTCCGTTTTAGATCCAAATACAACCTGCCTGCCCGTTGCCTTGTCAGCATAACACATTCCATTATATGACAGTACAAACCTGAACACATCACTACCGTTTTTGTCCCTGACATCGTACACGATTCCCTTATAAGAGTAATTCTCCGCTCCGTATATGTCTGCACTGTACGAATTCATATTTTGCAGACAGTTCTCCTTCTCATTATACTTTTTGTTTTTTGTGATCCACATATATCCGCTTCCGCCGTCATCACTCCAGTCAAGATCCAGTGAGACAGCACATTTGTCTGAGTGCTCGGCAAACAGAAGCTGCTGGTCAAGATTCGTATCATTGGAATCAGCCGTATACACAGTAAGTCCACTTTTTCCCTCCGCATATGTCATCCCCTCTTTTCCTGTGTACGACACTGCCGATGTAAAAAACACTCTGTCTCCTACATGAATGATTACATTTCCAGTCTTATAAATGCTGTATGTCTTATCACCCGGCCTCTTAACATGGATCCAGCTGTGCCCCGGCACACCTATTTCTATGTAGTTACCGGATTTCCCCTTCAATCTGAACAATTTTGTCCTGTTTCTCACGGTCTTTGTTCCCGGTATCGTATATCTTCTATAATTGCCGAGCGAGACAGACTGAACTTCTCCGCCCTCATCCCCCTCCACGACCAGGGACAATCTCGTCTCATTACTTTTAAGAGAAACACTTTTCTTATCCATCGAATTTATATAATCCAGATATTCTGAGATAACAGGGAAATACTGTCCATGTCTCAGATAATTGAGGGTAAGCGCCATGATAAGCTGCACATCGTTTTCACTCTTATTTCGGAAGCCCCCCCATTCATATTCACCATCCGGTCCGCATGCAAATGCCAGTCTCAGCATAATATCATCATTTTCCGAAAAGCTTACATTGTTCGTGCTCCTGACCGCATTCTTATTGTGGTCTCCGCAGTATGCCCTGTGATCCGTGCCAGTTCTGCGCACCGTATAAAATCTCGTATATGCTGCCCCAGCATAATATACAAGTTCTCCGCTGGTTATGCTGTTCTCACTACCCGCAGACGCTATCTCCGCCCCAGCATCCGTCCCTGTCGCCACGCCATCTGTTCCCTCATCTGCAAAGTAAACCTCAGTATGTACATCACTATCCTGAACTACTGACTCAACAGCACTTGAATGTATCTCATCCCTGTCATAAAACACCAGCAATACAACACTCACCGCCAATAACAAAGCCACTAAAGTCTTGCAAATATTCAATTTTCTCATATGCTCACCCTTTCACGCATTCTTATCATTATTATCACCCTTATCTCTTATGAGTTTCTGCTTCCAAAGAGGGACGTAGGTGCCATCAATGAAAATATCCACATTCTCATTGAGATATAGTTGTTCCTGTCTGTATTCATTGACAGACATTCCTGCCCGGTAAAACGGGGCATCATAGTAGAACGGATCTTCATATATGTTTTCCTTCTGACATTCTATGTCCTTTTCAGACTCAACCTTCATATCTTCCTCCTTGAATTTATTTGACCGTTTCCGGTCATTGATAAGCTGTTTATCTGCGCAAAAAAAAGCTTACGTGCATATTAAATACACGTAAGCCCAAAGTCAATAGAGTGGCACATATTCCTCAAATCAGCGCATTTAGGGGGTATTTTACCCCCTGATTTTACTTTTTGGAAGATCGCACCCCTTATTTTTCGATTTTGTTAACCTTCCGGATAATGCAACCTGCTATCGTCAATATTATACAAAACCTGTGACAGGAACTTCTCTGCAAGGTAGTTTGCCATATTGAGATTCATATCGAGATAGTTTCCACACTCCCTTGGATTTGCCCCTGGGATAGGATCGTGATAATGTCTTATGAACTCAAACATCGATATCATAAGCTCAACTATATCCTTTGACTCATAGTCACCGGAAAGTATGAGATAAAATCCCGTACGACAGCCCATAGGTCCAAAATATATAACCTTGTCCTTATACTCTTCGTTATTTCTGAGGTATGTGGCTCCCAGATGCTCTATGGCATGAATCTCCGCTGTGTTCATGACCGGCTCATAATTCGGCTTTGTCATCCTTATGTCAAATGTTGTAAGGACCTGATCACCTGCCATATCCTTTCTGGACACGTATATGCCCGGATTTAAAAGAAGATGATTTATCTGAAAACTTGCTATTTTATCCATTTCTCTAACCCCCTATGAATCAAATCTATTTATAATCTCTGTCATAAGTCTGACACTGTTGTCTATCGCCCTGGCAGCAAATGTCGGATAATCCATCTCGGCGCTGTCATCCGCTTTGTCCGATATGGCTCTGACTACGAGATATGGGACTCTGTTTAACACTGCAACGTGACCTATTGACGCGCCCTCCATCTCGGCACATCTACCGCCGAACTCCGATACAAGCCATTTCTTCTTCTCCCTGCTTGATATGAACTGGTCTCCGCTGACAACGCGTCCCGTGAATACCTTCACATCCAGCTTTGCAGCCTCAACCGATGCCTGTGCAGTCTCAAGGAGCTCAGTATCAGTCTTAAACACGCTGGTCTCCGTGTCCGGTATGATGCCCGGCGCATATCCAAGTGCTGCCACATCCATATCGTGCTCAACTGTATCTGTGGCAATGACTATATCTCCGATATCTATATCTGCGTCCAGCGAACCGGCAATTCCAGTATTGATGATGGCATCCACGGAAAACAGGTCTATCATCGACTGTGTACACATGGCTGCATTTACCTTGCCCACGCCACACTTAACAACAACCACATCCTTCTCACTGATCTGTCCTTTGTAAAATTCCATTCCAGCCCTCTGTACAATATGAAGACCAGATATCATCTCCTTAAGTCTTGCAACTTCCTCATCCATTGCTCCTATAATTCCAAGCATCTCATACCTCCTATATCTTTACAAACAAGTAAATTCTTCTCATGACCGGAACCGTTCTCCGGTATGCCTTCATAATATCCTGAAGCTGTTTCAACATACCATCAGTAACATCGGTCTGCCCAGTCTGCATATGTACAGATGGTGTATCACTATCTCCTGCAGCTGCCGCTGAGCGATCATATGATACAGCTTCTATTTTTTCCGCAAGGCCATCTATGTCAAACCCTTCAGATTCTTTCATAAATATGCCAAGCTGTTCTCTATGATTTCCCGCTCGCAGGAAATCCGACTCCGCCATTCTTGCATAATCGCACATATATCTGTAATATGCAACTATATTTTCTCCAATATCACCACTGTGATAACTCCGCACCCGAACTATTTTCCTGAATACGATAATACCTGTCCAGCCTGCGATGAAAGCTATGACCACGCATGCGATCACATATAATATCCACATGTATCTATCAAGTGAAAACGACACCGCGTTCGTACCTCCAGCCCCAGTCTGGTCTCCGTCATCCCCGCCTGCCAGCCAGTTGCCGAGTCTGCTCCAGAAATCCTGAGTATTTTCATCCTCGTCCTCACTTGACGGAGGTGTAAGTTCAACCACCTGCCACCTGCCATCTATAAATGCCTCTATCCAGGCATGGGCTGCACCATCGGTTACGTTCACTTGAACCACAGCCGTACGCCCAAGCTCTGAGTCTCCATTATAATAATCATCGTAGCTGAAATCGGTGGAATCAAGAATCTCGGCCTCAACAACATCCGAGTAATCTATGACATATCCCTCAACATACCTAGATGGAATACCCATATATCTAAGTATCAGAGTTCCCGCCGTGGCATAGTTGGCACAAAGGCCTTTCCTGGTTGTTTGGAGGAAATAGTTCACATAGTCCTCCCTTGCCGGCGTAGCCCCAGGATGGAGTGTATATGGGTAATTGTCCCAAAAGTAACTATACACCTTCTGTATACGCTCATCCACACTATCTGCATCTTTTATTCCTGCATTCTCGCAGAATTCCGCTACCACAGGCTGATTGATCTCTGGTATCTGAAGATACTTTTCATCTACATTTGACGTTTCCGGCTCAGACTGAACGTCCGGACTGTACTGCACCGTGAGAGTCCTACTCTCTGCATCATAGCTGTCTGTCTGTTCTGCATCAGCTGAATTGAAATTGATGAGAACTTTCCCAAGTGCCGTATCATAACCTGTGTAATACGGATAATATAGCAGATCGTTCATTCCGTCTTCGTTGCTTATATCCATCCTTCCAACCGGAACACCGCCTGTCATATCCGCAGATGGATATGTTCCATCCCTGTCCCTATTCCAGTGATCCCATTCGTATTCATCACCGACAAATGCTTTCAGGTATATACGGTCTGCACTATATGGTGTGAATCTTACCACAAGATCCGTTTCTCCATCGAATGTTACATCGGAAACTCCTCCCAGTCTGCCGCTCGCAAGGCCTCCCGTATTAGCCGTATTTCTCAGTGACTCAAAACCATACATTATAAGGTTTCCAAGTGGAGCCTCTATCTTTTTCTTGATGGAGCTATCCCTGTATCTGTAAAAATACCTGTCAACCGGCTTGACAACGGTCATCACCACAAATACTATCACACACAGCACGCCGATCTCGGCTATCATCTGTAGGGATGCCCTGTCGCTGTGTCTGTATACCAGCCACCTCTTCTTGGGCTCGCTTTTAAAAGTGTCGTCCGCATCTATTATCCTGAAATGCCTGTTACCCTTCAGACAGATAACGCCAGTCATTCCGGTTATTCCCATGATCATTGGAAGGATATCCGGTTCAAGTCTGAAAAACAGCGGAGCTATATACACAGGCAATGTAAATGCCACTGCCCACAGGACACTCATACTGTTGTTAAGGAATATGTTCAGTATTACTATCTGTATTGTTCCGATCGCTATCGCCGCTATCGGAACTGTGACCTTCCTGTTTTCGACAGCCTCCTGGAACACCTTCACCTCGGATGCACCATAATAGTCCGTCACATGGTCCAGAAATTCATTTATCATGGCATAAAAACCACTGTTTATGTATTTTCTGAACACCACCACAAACCCGATGAACAATACCAGAAACGCAACATACCACAGATCCCTTATCCACGTCTTTCCCGTCTTGAATATCCAGCTGAAAAACAAAGCCATCATGGCATATGCTGCAAATATCAAGGGGACATTGTACGCACACTCTATTGACGTGAGAAAACCCACCATGGCTCCCCACACCACAAGCACCTCAAGAACACATTTTGACAATATTCCGTGGCTGTCAGCCATGCCCTTTAATTCCTTCAGACTTCCCGTATGCTTTCCAAGCTTCCGCCTCGTTATCTCAGGTTTGTTGAGCAGTGTGGTGCCAAGACAAAACTCAAAGATATTTTCTTCTTTTTTATTTTTTCTTTTTTTCTCTAAATGCCTGCCATCTGGTTTTCTCCTACTCACTTATATATCCTTTCACGCAGTCTCCATATGTAAATACCTGTTCACCATCTATATCGTCCGCCGCAGTGACGGTAAATATTTTCCGGTCAGAGTCTAACAACTTCTGCATCATATCAAATCCAAGTCGGTATTCCGGATACGGGATCTCGTAGAACACCCCTTCCATCCACTCATGCATATCTCCATTGTTTTCAATGACTGTCTCTATCATGTCATCCCGGTTAACGCTCCAGTAATACATTGAAAACGGCACCCCCGCCAACAGCAGATATTTCCCAAGTCCATATGCTGCCTTCAGTATATCATTGAGAACGTGTTTTTCATCATCGGACAATTCCACACAGATGATAATCAAATCAGATGACATGCTCTCCCTCTCCTTAACCATCAGCTCATCACGTCCTGCCGAGAGCTTCCAGTGTATGTTCTGGAGCTTATCTCCGGGCTGATATTCCCGAATATCAACGACCTCTGAGAAATCATTTCCCTTGTGCCTTGTCTCCTCCGCCTCACTCATGCCTCCTGCAAGCGTTGTCATATCAGGTTCCACCTCTATCTCACCACCAGGAAAAACCTCTATCTCCTTTACCGCATCACTGGTTTTCTTTATCCTGATAAACCCAAGCCAATCCGTCACATATATCCGTTTTACAGACACCGTAAGCACTCCGACAAAAGACTCAGAAATCTCATAACTCACCACATTTGCTGCTCTTACATACGATGGCACGCTCAGTCTGTGATCCCCGGATATACCAAACAGACAATTCTCCATATGTATATCGATATCAACATTCATTACTGGAAATACTGATCTGTTGCCGAGTATGATATTCACAGGAAAAGGTTCATCGGTCTCCGTATCACCAATACCTCCACTGATCTCCACCGTCATATACCTTGCCGCCATAAATGCTGCAAATACAGAACAAAATGGCAGCACAATGAGTACGACCAATACCACCATATTGAAGTATGAGTGCAAAAAAAGAAGGAGCAGCAGATTCACAATAAATACAAGAATGTATCTGACAACATTCGTTACATGCATCATCTCCCGGTCCTCCTTATGTTCTCGGAAGCTTCACCGACTTCCTTACTTCCTCCAGTGCCGTATCAACCGTGAATCCATTCGCCCTAGCTCTGGAAGACAGTTTAACCCTATGCCCCAGAACAGCCGTGAACACCGCCTCAATATCATCAGGTACAACATAATTCCTTCCTGACAATAACGCCATCGCCCGGCTCATTCTGAGCAGCGAATTTGCGCCTCGAGGACTTGCACCCAAGGCAAAATACTCATTGTTTCTAGTTTTCTCTATCAATGTGACTATATAGTCAAATATAGAGTCATGGACACTCAAACTGTTCGTCTTCTTCTGAAGCTCCACCAGTTCCTCCCTGGACACTACCAAATTCACACCGTTTATAGGGACAAACTCCTGTCCTTTCAGTATCTGTACCGCAGCATCATGGGATGGATATCCCATGGAAAGTCGTATCATAAATCTATCCAGCTGGGATTCCGGCAGCATCTGAGTGCCTGATGATCCAATGGGATTCTGCGTCGCTATGACAGTGAACGGTTCAGGGAGCTGTCTTGTGACTGCATCTACAGTGACACATTTCTCCTCCATGATCTCAAGAAGTGCCGATTGACTCTTTGGTGATGTTCTGTTGATCTCATCTGCCAAAAATAGATTGCAGAATGCTGCGCCCTCCCTGTATTCAAAATCACCTGTCTTGGCATTGTACATCGAGAAACCCATGATATCACTAGGAAGGACATCCGGGGTAAACTGTACACGGTTATATTTCATATCCAAAGCTTTCGCAAATGCCATTGCAAGTGTGGTCTTTCCGACACCAGGGATATCATCGAGCAATATATGCCCACCAGCTAGTATCGCAGCGTATACCTTTGTTATGACATCTCTCTTGCCCTTGACCACCTTCTCTATCTCATCTATAACTACGTTGCTGATGTTGCCGTTTTTTTCAGCATCCGTCCTTCTTATGTCAACCATATATTACCCTTCCTTCATGTATCGTGCACCACTCAGTCTTCATATATCTGACTTGCATGTCAATCCATATTGACACGCTTTACCTCACTGACAAACTTCTCCATAGGCAATGGTTTTGAAAAATAATACCCCTGAATGTAATCAACACCCAACGCCTTAAATTCCTTGAACGACTCGAGAGTCTCAACGCCCTCTACAAGGATCCTCAAATTCATATCTCTCACCATTGATATAGTGTTCTTCACTACTTTGAGCATCTTGTCATTCTCGTTCATCTCTGTAAATGTCTTATCCAGCTTAACTATCGCAAATGGCATTGACGCAATCCTCTTCATATTGGAGTACCCTGTTCCAAAATCGTCCAGTGAAAACGCTATTCCATCGTCGTTAAGTTCTTCGATATTGTTCATCATAGTAGTCTGGGCATACGCAGCGGCTGTCTCCGTGATCTCAAGGTTGAGCTGCTCTGAGCTCACATTATATCTGTTCATTATCTCCCTGACATCGTCTGCAAGTTCACTGCTCATGCACTGTATCACCGACAGATTCACTTCTATATAATCAAGTCCAAGTTCTTTAAACTTATCGCTGACTATAAACTTACACACCTCTTCCAACACAAACTTACCTATCTTATGTATCATACCGCTCTTTTCAGCTGCCGGAATAAATATATCTGGTCTTACATAACCATATTTTTCATCGTACAACCTGAGCAATGCCTCAGCACTGTTATATCTCTTAGCGCTTAATGAATAGATAGGCTGATAATAAACTTCAAATCTTCCGTCTACGAAAGCACTGTCTATTATCACATCAAGGTTCTTGATCAGATCATAATTTTCTTTTTTGTATATATCCCTTGCATACATGATCTGTCCTGTATATTCCCAGTCAGAGAGTTCTGTACCAAATCTCATAACAGCATCCACATTGTCTATATCCTCCGGACACCTGGTAATACAGATATTTGCAAGAAGGTTTATCAACATTCCATTGTATGTGTATCCCTTTTTCAGCTCAGAGTTTATGTTGGCTGCAAACCTCTCCGCCTGATCAGCCACCTTATAATCCATTATGCATCTAAACATGCCATTGCCAAGATAATACCATTCTGTGTTGTATCTTTTTGACTGTCCCATGGCAACCAGCTTGTCTGAAACACATCTGAGCAGCTTGTGATATTCCACAACACCGATCATCCCCCTAAGCGCCTTGTCATTCACAAGCGATATCATGATGATGCCTATATTAAGTCCATTGTCAAGAACATTGTCGACATCCTCCATATATCTGGTTATGTTGTTCAGACCTGTTGCGTTGCTTATCATCTGTTCAGGGCTCTGTATTAACAGTGCAACAAACAATAATCCTATAGAATTGGCAAACATCTCTACTGGAACCTCAGGTACGAGCACCTGCTTGAATGCTGCAACAACCACCAATGGGAAGATCATGATAACAGATATCAGGCACTTTCTAGATAGCCTTCTTCTGTATTTCATGACAACTATAAACCCTATGATCATGTATATGAACGATGTGATATAAAGAAAGACCATGAACCGCTCTCTTGCATACTCACCATCAGTTCCAATAGAGAATACCGTTGGATAAAACAGATTCACTATCAGAAGTAACACACATAACAAAGTCGGAAGTGCCAGAATAACAGACTTTACTCTGCCCCTGAATATATGTATGGCATCAACCATACTTATAACGTATATTGTATATAAAGCAGCCGAGAGCACATGAAATACAAGATATCCCGTATGGAAAAAATACTGAGCAAATGTATGTCTTTCACCAATATTATCGTATGCAATAGCACCTATATCAAAAGAGGTTGCAACCAACGCCACGATCAGCACTATAAGAAATTGCCTGCTCATCTTTCCTCTGGTCAGTCTTTTCATGACGACTGATATCAGAATAAGTGCAAATACAATAAACGCAGCATAATCAAAATACAGTACCTTGTTCATCTCATCCCCTCCTTTGTACCTAATATCCTTCTCTGTCTAGTCTGTTTATTCTTTTAACTTTAACTATAGCAAAAAATCAGTTTTCTATCAATGGATATGTTTCATAAGGAGATCTGGTCTGTCAGATATTATCCCATCTACGCGCAGTGCTATCATCCTATCCATAATTTTCTCGTTGTTCACGGTCCACACAAACACAGGATACCCTTCCCTCTTCATTCTCCGCACAAACTCTCTGGTACACAGAAGGTAATGTGGTGATACAAAATCAGCCTTACACCTCTTTAGTCTTCTCGCTGGAAAGTATTCATTAAGCCGCACACTTAATCCAGCCTTATCCTTGCCAATTAACAGCCCCGTGGTTATCCTTGGATCTATGGATTTCACTTTATATGAAACCTTATCCTTAAATGATTTGATGGAAAATTCATTATACCCATATCGCTCTTTCACCAGGTTCACTACAGGTCTCTCGTAACCACTCTCTTTGAGTTCAATATCCAAATGTATCTTTCCCTGGCAGAGATCAAGGACCTCCACCAGTTTCGGAACTCTGTAGCCCAACCGTCTGGTTATATCATTTATCCTGTTATATGTGAGATCTCTGACTTTCTTGCCATCTATAGCCGAATCATGAAAGACAATGAGAACATCATCACTTGTCTTTCTCACATCAAATTCTACCATATCTGCTCCAATATCTATGGCAATCTGAAACGACTCCAGGGTATTTTCATGCTCTGCCAGCGCACTGGCTCCGCGGTGTGCTATGGTGAGTGGTCTCTCATTTTTATTTGCTCTATAGCCCTCAAATGATTTTTTATTTCTTTTCATAATAAAAACCTCTCTCATAAAATATCGCTTTACAATAAAATATCGCTTTACAATAAAATCTCATTTATGTCATATACATCATCCACAGGTATTGCAGCTATGCATCTGCCGCTTTCATCTCCCAGAAGGATCATCTGGCGGTACATATCCACTTTCATTATTCTTCCTGATACATGTTCATACCGCCCACCAGACTTTCTCTCATCCCTGACAAAATACTCCACATCCACTAATATTTCGCCTGCACTATGCATTATATTCGTAAGTTTCTGATCAAGAACCGCTTTCTGGCTTTCATCAAGTTCCAGTCTATCCTCCGTAAGCCTTGCAGTCTCCGCGATAGCCGCCCCATGCCCTGTAAGCGCAGCAAAGGGCGCAAACTGAGCTGCTCTGTCATGTATGGACATATGTGGATGTCTGTCAGATACGTGATGCGGCATATCATACATATCTTTATATTTAGGATTCAATTCTATCACCCAGCCCCCATATCTTTTTCATCATGCACGATGTCCGCCTATCTGTCCATTTCGGGAGATCGTGGTTCCGCCCTCCTCAAGATTCATACCCTTGAGTATGGCATTCTTACCGAACTTCTTCTTTATCTCTATCATCGCCTGCTGCATATCCTTCTCACGTGCCTCGTCCGCAAGTTCCCTCTGTCTGTTCTCAGCTTCATCTCCAAAATCTTCAAACAGGCTCATCTGTCTGTATCCCTGTCTGTCCTCCGCTTCATCATCTGATATCAGATTATTTGCAGTGACATACACTCTCCTCACGTAAAGCTTCGGATCAACTATCTCCTCAAACAATCCGGTTACCGCGTCCATTATCCTGCGGGTTGACGATGTATACTCACCCAGGTTCACCGTACCATGTGCATTCTTTGGAATCCGTCTGCCATATCTGTCAGTCTGTACTACTCCGGAATATCTCTTTCCTTGATCATTCTTTTTCAGATTGTCTATGTCGTAACCGACTGTAATGACAATCTGATCTGTCTTGACCTTCTTGTCCACAAGCTCAAGCACCAACAGATCTGTCATCTCCCTGACGATAAGCCTGGCCTTATCATATTCATACGGACACGACAAAACCTGCCCCGAACCCATACTGTTGCGCTCTGGTTTATAGGACTTGATATCCGCAATCGTACAAGGTTCCCAGCCCCACGCATGATCTATGAGGAGTTCCGCATTTATGCCAAACAGTCTGTATAGAAGATCTTCATTGTAATATTCATCCTCACGTCCTATGGAACACCTTGCAATATCTCCCATGGTATACATACCATGTTCCTCAAGCTTCTTCGCATATCCTCTTCCGACTCTCCAAAAATCCGTAATGGGTCTGTGATCCCAGAGTTTTCTCCTGTAGCTTTGTTCATCGAGAATCGCTATCCTGACACCATCTTTGTCCGGGGCTATGTGTTTCGCCTCAACGTCCATCGCTATCTTGCACAGATACATATTTGTACCTATTCCCGCTGTGGCTGTTATTCCAGTCTGGCTGAGTACATCCTGTATGATCGTCATGGCAAGTTCGTATGGTGTCTTGTGATATATTCCAAGATAATCCGTGACGTCCATAAACACCTCATCTATGGAATACACATGCATGTCCTCAGGCGCAACATACTTCAGATATATGTTGTAGATCATCGTACTGTATTTCATGTAGTACGCCATCCTTGGCGGTGCTGCTATATATGAAACCGCAAGTTCCGGATGCGTTGTCAGCATAACCGAATCCGTGCTATCCCCAGTAAACACCCCATTCGGAGCAATAGTGCACCTGCTGGCATTTACCTCCTTAAGCCGCTGGACTACCTCAAACAATCTGGCTCTTCCAGATATTCCGTACGCCTTAAGCGAGGGGGACACCGCAAGACAGATAGTCTTCTCTGTCCTCGACGCATCAGCCACCACCAGATTCGTTGTGAGGGGATCCAATCCACGCTCTACACACTCAACTGACGCAAAGAAGGACTTGAGGTCTATGGCTATATATGTCCTTTTTTTATCACTGGTCAAATCTGCCGTCATAAATCTCCGCCCCCTTATCTATAAAACTGCTTTATGAAATCGCCTTAGAAAATTGATTTTGTTTTTTCGTATGTCCCAGCAATTTTCTAGACACAAGTATATATGCAATTATCATGGCCGTACCTGTGATTATCCACGACACTATATATACATTCAGCAGCATTCCAAATGAATGATACTTCGCAAATACGGTGTAAAGCCATATGATCCTGAACACAACTGATCCGATGACAGTTATGACCGCCGGCAGCATCGACTTGCCTAGTCCTCTGAGTGCGGCCGCCGTCATCTCATATGTGCCCGTCATTGCCTCAAGCAGCATGACATGTTTCATTCTTATAAGAGCATACTTTATAACCTCAGGATCCTTGGTGTAGAACCTCACCAGGAAATCTCCGGCCAGCATCATGACACAGCTAAACACTGCAGTCATGAGCATTCCCTCAAGCATAGCTATGCGAAGTGCCTTTCTGCACCTCTGTTTCTCTCCTGCGCCATAGTTCTGGCTGACAAATGTAACCGCAGCCTGAGCATATGCAGATATGACAAAATATGCGAAATACTCAAAATTCAGTCCCGTGGACGATCCAGCTACCGCATCAGATCCAAAACTGTTGATTCCTCCCTGTATAAGAACATTCGAAAGAGAGAACACCGCTGTCTGTATCGCGGATGGTGCACCTATCCTGAGTATCTTTCCCAGGCACACTTTATCTATTCGTATATTCTTCATATCGAGTCTGAGTGGTCCTTCCTCGTGCATCAATATGTACATAACTATTCCTGTGCTGACCACATTGGATATGACCGTTGCCATACCTACACCTGCGACTCCAAGCTTGCACACGCACACAAAGAACAGATTGAGGATAACGTTGAGCACACCGGATACTATCAGACAGTAGAGAGGTCTTCTCGTATCTCCTATCGCTCTGAGCACTGCAGCTCCAAAGTTATAAAGTATGATAAACGGCATACCCACAAAGTATATCCTCAGATATAATACCGCCTGGTCAAGCACCTTGACAGGAGTATCAATAGCCTCAAGTATAGGTCTTGCCACAAACATTCCAGCCACAAGCATAGCTATTCCGCATATAATGGCGAACTTCACGCTGGTATGCACACATTTGCTTATTGAATCCTTCTTGTTCTGACCTATATAATGAGCCACAAGAACATTCACACCAACCGAAAGTCCCACAAATACATTCACAAAGAGAGCAACGACTGCGGCATTACTTCCAACTGCCGCCAGTGCATCACTTCCCGCAAATCTTCCTGCCACAGCCACATCCGCTGAATTGAAAAGCTGCTGCAATATACTACTGGCCGCAAGCGGCATTGCAAATATAAGCATCTTAAGCGCCAGTGAACCGTTTAACATATCCATCTCATGTGATTTTTTTCTATGATCGGTGTTCTTTTCTGTATTCATTTCTATGTTTTTTTCTATACTCTTTTCTGCTCTAATCCTGATGTCCGTCTCTTTTTCGTCATTGTATTTCATCCTGATATGATCTCCGTTTTCTTAACTAGTGGGCACCCTCATACTTCTGAAGATAGTTGAAAAGTGCTCCTATGAGATTGGAATCGTTGCCAAATTTGCACAGTCCCACCTGCATCTCATTATAAATCACTGAAAATTTCGCCAGTTTATCCACATACTTCTTCACGCCCTGTATGAATCTTGGTTCCGCACTGATTCCACCGCCAAGGAGTATGATGTCCGGTGCCAGCAGAACATGCATGTTCATACAGTGCTTGGCAATATTCAGATACCAGTCCTCAAGCACATCTATGACCGCCTTATCACCGACGGCCTCCCACTCATATATCATCTCACCTGACACTTCATCTTCCCTCATGCCCTTGACTGCTGCCACCTCTCTTCTGAGTGAGCTTACCGATGCCTGCATCGTCCAGGTGACATTGTCTGGAAGTTTTACATGTTCCTTTGTATTCTTGAGAGTCGCCTCAAGCGGTACAAGTTTGTCTATATTGTCCCTGTTCACATCTTCAAACAGGTATGACATCTCACCAGCAACCATACCTCTGCCGTGGAGTATCTTTCTGTCTATGACTATTCCCCCACCGACACCTGTGCCAAATACCAATACAACTGCGCTGCTATAGTCCTTTGCATTTCCCTGCCATATCTCCGACAATGCTGCACATTTGCCGTCGTTCTCAAGAGCCACCTTAAGTCCATCGCATCTCTCGCTTACAAGCTCGCCTATATGTGCTTTGTCAAGGTAAGGCAAGGCTCCGCCGGCATAACATATCCCGTTGTCCACATCCACCTGTCCAGGAAGTGATATAGCTATTCCTTGTATATCATATCTTTTCTTATATCCATCATATATCGACTGAAGTGCATCAAGGAATGCATCCAGCCCCTGTTGTATGTTCTCCAGTCCATTCCCAAATCTTCCAGGTGTAGGGAATTTATTCTTCTCCATTATCTCAGCATCTCTGTCCATCACACAATGCTTTATAAATGTTCCGCCTACGTCTATCACAAGGTACATAACTTCTCCTCCATACCGAATATGTTTTATTACTATATATTTTTCTTCAAGCTAAAAAATAGCAGTCTCAAATGTATCTACAGTATACGTTATACCATACGTCATCGTACACAATCATGATGACATACTCTCGCATCAGCGATTTCATTATACTATATCGAACATACATTCGAAAACTACTATTTTTATGTTAGCATATTTTTTTGTTATCAACAACTACTTTTGTAGCACAACCTTTTGTTATATATGACTTATGGCAACACCTAATGTACCATTCCGGAGTTACTTCTGTACTTCTCATTGAGTTCACGGAGTTCCTTCTCACCATTTATATATGGCTCATAGAACGAATCTAGGGGACCACCTCCATGTCAAATATTATTTATATTTGTACTTTTCAAACAACTCCTCCGGATAACCGTTTTCCTGACCAGTATCGCCCTGCAAACCATCGTGGCGGTCATCCTCATTTATGCCAAATGCCGACAACACAACTTCGCATATCGCTTTTCCGGCAATTCCAAATCCTTTTACTATCTTGCCCTTATCAATCAATTTATATCTCCTGTTTACCATGATCAAAAATGTTCATCGTACTGATAACTATCAAATTATATTATACCCTCAGGACTCTTTATAATCAACAATTCACAGTGATATACTATGAATTGTTGATTTTCAGCTTTTTTATTTTTACTTTTATCTTTTACCATGACGCCTCTTGTAATCGTCCCTGATGGTCTCACAGCTTGCATACACCGCATTATCCAGCTCCTCTTTGCTAGATGATCTGCGAACTGCAGACACTGTCTGCGAAATTGCCTGGTAATTAAGTGATACTCCTACACTGTCACATTCATAATTGAATGCTCTGTCTGGCCCCTATGCCAAATCTTCCCGCAGTCTCTATCACGTCAATATTTGCTCCAAGGAACAGGAACTCCCAGCCATATTTTTTCTTCTCCTTCTCCACCATCTTTTTTACCATTTTGTAAGTGTACATTCGGCTGGAATTTTCCATTCCATCAGTGGTTATGATAAACAATGTCTTTTCCGGTCTGTCTTCTTCCCTCGCATATCTGTAAGCATTTGCAATATGGTCGATCGCTCCGCCAATGGCATCGAGAAGAGCTGTGCAGCCCCTGACATAGTACTGCCTGTCATTCATCGGCTCCACTTTATCAACCGAAACCCTATCATAGATCACCTCTGTCTGATCATCAAAAAGCACTGTGGAGATATATGCCTCTCCCTCCTCTTTTCTCTGTTTCTCAATCATGGAGTTGAATCCACCTATGGTATCTGCCTCAAGTCCCCTCATAGAACCACTTCTGTCCAAAATAAAAACAACCTCTGTTAAACCTTTACGCATAATATTTGTCCTCCTTATGATATGTCATCACCTCTCGGTGTTTTATCTTATATACGCATTATACAAAAGAGGCCACGAAAAAAGGTCGCTTCGAAAGCGACCCTGAAAAATCCTGTAATATTACGAAATGGCACACGGCAGTCCGTGTTCTTCCAGTTGAATATCCAGTTCAATAATGTCATATATTTCATTTTCTATGAAGTAAGAGAATATGATATCCGTCTTGTCACATGGGGATAATGCATAGCCAGCTCTTGCCAGCAGATCCCTCGACTCATCAAGGTTAAGTCTCGCCCCTATGCAAAGTCGGAGTGCCGTCTGTTTGTTTGGATGATAGTCCGGGTTATTCTTGATCTTTGAAAACACCTTCTTGCTGACTATCGAACCATCATATACCTCTTTACTCGTCAGATTCTTTTGATGAATAAGGTACATCAGATACTCCGAATAGGTGTCTGATATATGTTTGATCCTCTCATCAAGCTTATCACCGTGGCGCTCACTGAATTCAAATGGAGCTGTCTCCGGAGCACCGAAATAATCGCTTATGCGGCGTGTATCTTCAGAATTTCTACTCCGCCCAGTCTGTGCCACACCAAATCCGTCAGATAGATACTCTGTCTCATTTGCCACTTCGACATAATGTAGATCTATATATGCCTCCAGATCCGGATATATCTTCTCACCAAGCCGCGTAGACTTCTCGTCAAATACAACCAGGAATATGTCCACCTCATTCTCAAAAAGGAATGCATTTATCTCATCCACCGCGATTCTAAGTCCTTCTTCCTTCGGATATCCGAACCCTCCGGTCGAAATCAACGGAAATGCTATAGACCTGACACCATTCTCCTTTGCCAGCTGTAAGCTCTTTCTGTAGCACGAACGAAGCTTTCCCTCTTCTCCGTGATCTCCGTCTATAAACCTCGGACTCACCGCATGAATGATATATCTGGCATTAAGGCCAAACCCCGGAGTTATAAAGGCTCCGCCTTCTTCCACAAACCCGATATATTCCCTGCGATAATTTAAAAGTTCATCATACCCTGCTGCCCTGTATACGGCTCCGTCACATCCTGTTCCAACGACCACATGATCATTTGCCGTATTCACAATGGCATCCGTGGTCATCTTCACAATGTCATTTCTAACTATCCTTAGTGGCATATAATCTCCTCCCAGGGACGTTCCTTCTGTCACAAAGAGCGTCCCTCTGTCCCATTCGTGACACGGGGACACTCCTCGTTACAGAAGGAACGTCCCCGATTACTACTTTTCTTTAGGCAGTATAATATTAAGCAGAATTGCAACCATTGCCGCAGGAACAATTCCTGAGCCTCCAAAAACAAGCTGGAGCAGCTGAGGAGCATTTGCTAGAATACCCGGATTGGCTCCCATTCCATAGCCCACGCCCAGTGCTACCGAAACTATGGACAGGTTGCGTGCGCTTAATGGTTCCTTTGTTATGAGCTGAATACCACTGATAACTATCGAAGAGAACATCATAACCGCAGCTCCGCCAAGCACTGACTGAGGCATGATCGATACCAGTGCTGCAAGTTTAGGGCAAAGGCCACATAATATCAGGAATATCGCTCCTGTTGCAAGCGCAAATCTGTTGACGACCTTAGTCATGGCTACAAGTCCCACATTCTGGCTAAACGATGTATTTGGAAGGACTCCAAACACCGCTGCAAGAGATGAACCCAGACCGTCACACATCACACCACCTGAAAGTTCCTTGTCTGTGGCTTCCCTTCCAAGACCACCTTCCATAACACCTGATATATCGCCTACAGTCTCCACCGCTGTTACAATAAACATTATGAGCACAGGAAGGATTGCGCGCACATCAAACACCGGTTTTACAGGCATGAGCTGTGGAATCGCAAACCAGGAAGCATCTTTCACCTTGTCCCAGTTCAGCACCCAGGCTTTTGTATATTCCACACCATCAGCAGTTATACCTGTTCTCGGAAGAACAAGTCCCATTATGATCGCTGCGATATAACCTGCGATTATTCCAAAAAGAATAGATGACGAACTTAAAAATCCTTTTGTCCAGTGCTTAAAGAAAAGAATAACCACAAGGACAAATAATGCAAGCAGAAGGTTCTCCATGGAGCCAAAGTCTGCGGCATTATTTCCACCTCCAAACGAATTTATTCCCACCGATATAAGGCTGAGTCCAATGGATAAAACCACTGTACCTGTTACAACAGCCGGGAAAAACCTGCGCAATGGCTTCAGGAAAAAGCCAAGCACAGTCTCAAACAGGCCACCGATAATGGATGCCCCCATAATCGCACCATACGCAAGCACTCCACCGCCCATGGTTGCCGCCACGCTGTTGAATACTCCTATAAAACCTGAAGATGTACCCATAATGATCGGCACCTTTCCTCCAACAGGTCCTATTGAGAAAAGCTGTATCAGGGTGACAACTCCCGCGATAAGCATTGCGTTCTGAAGCAGTGAAAGCTGAAGATCAGCAAATTCACCACCGACCAGTCCGCATGCTCCTGTGATAATCAATAATGGTGTCAAATTTCCGACAAACATTGCAAGGACATGCTGAAGTCCAAGAGGTATCGCCTGGGAAAGAGGCATCCTTCCATCAAGCTGGAATGCTGTTTCTGAAAGTTTAAACTTATTTTTCATCTGTTGTTTTCTCCTGTATATTTTTTTCATATTACAGATTCTGTTATTCTGCTTATGTTATCTCCAATCACTCTTCCGGCATGGACATAAGAATCTTCTCCGGTGTAATCGGCAGTTCTCTGTGCCATACACCTGTCGCCCTGTATATGGCATGTGCAATAGCAGGTGCCGGAGTGTTGATAACTATTTCCCCTATCGATTTGGCTCCAAAAGGACCTGTAGGCTCATAGCTGTTTTCAAATTCCACTCTCAAATGTCCCATATCCAGACGGGTTGGTATCTTGTATTGCATGAAACTCGACTCTATCGGGCATCCCTTCGCATTGTAGGTGATGTTCTCAAACAGAGTGTGTCCGATTCCCTGAACTATGCCTCCCTCCGCCTGAACACGTGCCAGTGCCGGATTTATGGCTATGCCACAATCCACGACTGCAGCATAATCCAATATCTTCACTTCTCCTGTATATCTGTCAAGTTCTATCTCAACCATTCCGACCATATATGGAGGAGGCGAAACCGGAGATGAATGAGAGGCTGTAGCTACAGCGGCAATATCATTTGCGACCTGATCCTTAACACTTATATCAGCCAAGGAAACGCTTTGATCTGTTCCTGTCCGATATGCCCTGCCATTTTCGAAATACATTTCATCCTGTTCACATCCAAGCATTCCTGCTGCAATTGCGCACAGCTTCTTCTTCAATTTATCACATGCAAGCTCCACAGCCTTTCCTGTTACATACGTAGTGGATGAAGCATATGAGCCGGAATCATATGGTGAAGCATCTGTGTCTGCTCCAAATACCGCCACGTCATCAACCGAGCAGTCCATACACTCCGCAACCATCTGTGCAAGGATAGTATCACATCCAGTTCCCATATCTGCAGCACCGATTATCAGGTTAAATGTACCATCATCCGCAAGCTTGACCGTTGCAGATCCTACATCCACATTCGATATACAAGAACCCTGCATGGCCATTGCCACTCCTGCAGCCCTAACTTTTCCGTTTCCCATGTCCCTGACAGGGTATTTATCATCCCAGTTAAATATCTCCTTGCATCTGGCCATACATCTGTCAAGAGCACACGCATTTGCCGTTTCACCATAATACGCAGGCATCTTCATTCCCTCGCGCAGCATATTCTGCTCACGGATCACAGTCGGATCTATCCCCAGTTTCTCCGCAAGCTCATTCACCGCAGACTCAAGTGCGAAGATTCCCTGCGTAGCTCCATAGCCTCTGTATGCGCCGGCCGCCATGGTGTTCGTATATACAACATCATATCCAAACCTATATGCCTCAAGACCTCCTGTATACAACGGGATGGACTTATGCCCGCTAAGTCCGACTGTTGTAGGTCCATGCTCCCCATACGCTCCAGTGTTGGACAGCGTATACAGATCAAGTCCTCTTATATGTCCATCGCGGTCTGCTCCCAGACGGACTCTCACCTCCATCTCATGACGCGGTGAACCTGCGATCTGACTTTCCTGTCTCGTAAATATGATCTTGGCCGCACGTCCGGTCTTCATGGTCACAAATGCAGGATACACCTCACTTACCGCTGTCTGCTTTGCTCCAAATCCGCCTCCTATACGTGGTTTTTCCACTCTGATCCTGCTCTTTGGAATGCCAAGCGCTCTTGACAAAATACGACGTACATGAAACACGATCTGTGTAGAAGAAATTACATGAAGCCTTCCATAACGGTCAAGGTGTGTATACGTTCGAAAAGTCTCCATCATAGCCTGGTTAAAGGCTCTCATATGATATCTGTTCTCCAGCACCTCATCGCAGTCAGCTATAACAGCATCAACATCGCCATCACCGCCTACATCGCTTGCTATCAGGTTGCGTTTCGGATCGCCTCCTACCTGAACCGGCGGGAACCAGTCGTCCTCAGGATGAACCAATATATCATTATCCTTTGCCTTGCGGAAATCCAGAACAGGCTCTAAGATTTTATATTTTACCTTTATGAGTTTCATAGCCTTGATTGCTGACTTTTCATCCTCAGCTGCTATGATGGCAACCACATCGCCCACACACCTCACATGGCGGTCCATAATGAGTCTGTCATACGGTGACGGCTCAGGATATGTCTGTCCTGCTATTGCAAACCGGCTATTTGGCACATCCTGCCATGTGTAAATATCTACTATTCCGGGTATTTTTTTTGCTATGGAGACATTTATATCCTCCACAATGGCATTCGCATGTGGACTGCGAAGCAGTTTCACAACAAGTGCATCACCGGGAGTGATATCATCCACATATACCGGTTTGCCAAGAAGTAACTGCATAGAATCTTTTTTTCTAACGGATTTATTAACTACATTATATTTTTTATGTTCCATGAGTTCACCCCTTTACTGTCTGTCATCTGCAGGAATTCTACTGTCTAAGTAATTTCGGATTCCTCTCAGTTGTCCCTCATATCCGGAACATCTGCACAGATTCCCGGCAAGATATGCCCTGATCTCATCATCCGACGGGTCAGGATTTTCTCTGAGAAGAGCTATTGTATTCATCACAAAACCCGGGTTGCAGAAACCACATTGATCAGCACCCTGATCAGCAATGAATCCGGCAAATTCTGCCGCCTCATCCTGAAGGCCCTCAAGGGTCTGCACCTCGTGTCCATCTGCCCTGGCAGCAAGCACCGAACAGGAAAGGACAGGAGTCTGATCCATAAGCACTGTACACAGGCCGCAATTGGACGTCTCACAGCCGCGTTTCACGCTATAACAGCCATGATCACGTAGAAAATCTATAAGGAGCATATCAGGAGCTATATTTCCCGAGACGAATTTCCCATTTAATTTAATTTTTATTTCCACTGCTGCTCCTCCTCAATCTTTTTCAATAATCTCTGTCCAAGCACACGTATCAGACGGCTTCTGTATTCTGCGCCAGCACGATGATTGCTTCCAACCGGAACCTTGTCAGAAACCCAACTGGCAAATGCTTTCTCTGTCTCATCAGAAAGTCCCTCTGTGAGCAAGCCTTCTTCATCCAGAACAAGCATCGCCCTTCCAGGCCTTGCTCCCACAGCCAGACGGTATTCTCCATCCACGCATGATGCTGAACAGGCAATGACAGGAAAATCTGTTCTCTGATTGCGGACTGATGCATAAGCAAAAACTCCGGGAGTTTTTCTGATGATCAGATGTACAATCACGTCCCTGTCCTGCTTCATGTTGACAAATTCCCTGAGTGGAATCATACCACCATGATAAAGCTCCACAAATGCATCCATAGCTAAAAAAACTGTCAGAATGTCTGAAAAGCCGAAACGACCCCATATGCTTCCGCCAATCGTTGCGAGATTTCGAAACTGAACTCCCACAATATCCTTCACCGCTTCGCATACTGCACCATGTGTATATTTATTTAATCCGTCATGTAGCTCTATCTGACGGAGTGATGTCATTGCACCAATAATAAATTCGTCATCTTTTTCCTCGATCGTATCAAGTCCCAGATCACACATATCTATGGCTGTCTGTATCAGGCGATCCTGCATTTTTGTCCAAAGCATTCCTCCTATAATACAGCTTCCCTTTTTCTGATTCAGTTCATATGCCTCATCAATACTTTGTGCGCGTACATAATTCTGTATTGTTACCATAAATACTCCTTTTAACATATAAACACAATTTTTCAAAATATATTATATTAAAACATCTTGTCTTTGAAAAGGTGCTTTGTTACAATACCGTTGTATTATTTCAAGAATAACGAAAGGAACATTGAATTCATGAAAACAACTCTAAAAAAACATCTATCTATCATCCTTATCTGTGCTATGCTGGCAGTACTTACAGCCTGTGGTACAGACAGTGCTACGACAACACAGAGTACTACGGAAAGCACCACAGCTGCTTCAGTATCAGAATCAGCTTCCAGTGAAGAAGCATCAGAAGAAATATCATCTGAAGAATTATCTTCCGAAGAATCTTCCACTGAAGCAGATGCTGAACAGACTGTCTACCCTATAACAGTTACCGACCAGGCTGGCCGTGAAGTTACAATTGAAAAAGAGCCATCTTCTATCGTGAGCGGCTACTATATTTCTTCAAGCCTTCTGATCGCTCTTGGTCTCAAGGATAAGGTTGTCGGTATTGAAGCAAAAGCAGACAAGCGCCCTATTTATAAGCTTGCTGCACCAGAACTGACTGAGCTGCCGAATGTTGGAACTGCCAAAGAGTTCAACCTTGAGACATGCGCTGCTCTTTCACCTGATCTGGTTATTCTGCCAATGAAGCTTAAGGATGCAGCCCAGAGCCTGACAGACCTCGGTATCACAGTACTGCTCGTCAATCCTGAAAGTCAGGATCTTCTGACAGAAATGATCAACACCATAGCTACGGCAACTAACACCAACTCAGAGGCTGCAAAGCTGCTCGCATATATAGATTCTCAGAAGGATATGCTTACTTCAGCTCTGTCTGGCGTAGAACCTGAAAGTGTATACCTTGCCGGCAACTCATCATTCTTGTCTACTGCCGGTCCTTCTATGTATCAGTCAAGCATCATCGAGCTTGCCGGTGGAAAAAATGCAGCTGATTCTATCACAGACACCTACTGGGCCGAGATAAGCTATGAGCAGCTTCTTGCATGGGATCCTTCTTATATAATAATCGCATCGGATGCCGAATATACAGTAGATGACATAATGAACGATCCAAACCTTGCAGAATGCACTGCTGTAAAAAGCAGCCACGTATATGCTATTCCTGGAGACATGGAAGCATTGGACAGCCCGGTACCTGCAGGAATCCTGGCATCTGTATGGCTTGCAGGGATCCTTCATCCTGATCAGGTATCAACTGACACATATACAACTGAAATGACAAATTATTATGAAACATTCTATGGAATCAACAACTAATAACAAGCGTAAAAATAAAAACAAAGCAACAATAACTATTATACTGGGAGCTGTCATTCTGGCAGCTCTTAGTATATTTTCTTTTTTTGTCGGAAGATATCCTCTTACACTGAATGGATTGCTGCAAGGTGATGACATGCAGTGGCGTGTATTTCTCACGCTTCGCGCAAGCCGCGGAATCATCGGCTGTATAGGGGGATTTGTTCTCGGCATAGCAGGATTTGTATATCAGACTGTCTTTAAGAACCCATTGGCTTCTCCAGACATCATAGGTGTATCCTCAGGTGCAAGCGCAGGTGCCGCATTTGGCATTCTGTTTTTGTCCGGAACAATGTCTGTAACCATATCTGCTTTTGCCGGAGCCATATGCTGTGTGATACTGGTTCTGCTTCTGTCATCGCTGA
This sequence comes from Coprococcus eutactus, assembly GCF_025149915.1. Taxonomy (NCBI): domain Bacteria; kingdom Bacillati; phylum Bacillota; class Clostridia; order Lachnospirales; family Lachnospiraceae; genus Coprococcus; species Coprococcus eutactus. The sequence continues at coordinate 1,256,983 of NZ_CP102278.1, read as the reverse complement.
CATATGAACGTGATGGAAAAAGCATAGTACTGGCAGGCATAGCAGTACACAGTCTTGCCCAGACCGCTCTTGTGTGTCTGAAGCTGACTGCCGACCCTGAAAAACAATTAGCATCAATTGAATACTGGATCATGGGAAGTCTTAATGGCATAAGCATATATTCCATTGGCTCAAACGTAATACTATGTGCGATCTGCCTGCTGATAATCTTCCTGTTGTACAGACAGATCATAATGCTCTCCCTTGATGACGCAGATGGCAAAATGCTTGGCGTGAATGTTAACCACATACGAATGCTGGTTCTTTTGATCGCAACCCTGGCAACTTCAAGTGTGATCAGCATGACAGGACTTATCAGCTTTATTTCTCTGCTTGCTCCGCACGGAGCCAGAATGCTGCTCAAAAATAACCGCTTATCAACTATGCTTCTGAGTGGTCTTATAGGTGGATGTCTTCTCACTTTCGGCGATATCCTTGCCCGCAGTGTATGTTCCACAGAACTGCCGGTCAGTATATTCACAAGTATTGTAGGAGCACCGTTTCTTATATATCTATGCATAAGGAGGAAACCTGTAAAATGAGTATATTAAACATATGCGATCTGTCAGCCGGCTACCACCACAGCAGCCGCACCAACACCACAGATGTGCAAAATGTGATAAATAATATCAGCTTTTCTGCAGAAGAAGGTACAATTGTTGGTATACTTGGCGAGAATGGCTGTGGCAAAACAACCCTTATCAAAGCAATCGCCAATTTGATTCCGCATAGTGGCTGCTGCGAGTTAGATAATCTCCAGCTGGAACATATGCCTCACAAAAAACTAGCACAGCTATGTGGATATATCCCTCAAAAAAGCGGCATATCCATAGACATATCTCTCTTAGATGTTGTCATGATGGGATTTAACCCAGAGCTTAAGCTGCTTAAGCCACCTACTGATACCATGAAAGAAAAGGCTCATGAAGTTCTTGCAATGGTCGGCCTTGATTCACGGATAAACGATAATTTTCAGACATTGAGCGAGGGCCAAAAACAGCTTGCCCTGCTGGCACGTACATTTGTGACAAACCGGAAGCTTTTACTCCTAGACGAACCGGAAAGTGCACTGGACTTCAGGCTGCGTTACCAGATCATGAAACTTCTGTGCAGCTATGTTGAACGAAACCACGCGGTGTCTTTGGTAACGCTTCACGATTCATCACTTGCATTAAATTACTGCAACACCCTTCTGGTTTTATCTGAATCCAAGCTGATCGGTGAAGTATATCCCGATAAAACACCCATTGAGGAAATGGAAATGCTTCTGTCCAAAGTTTATGGTACAATCAGTATCAGAGAACTTCGCAACCGTCAGGGAAAGCGCCAGCTTGTCATGATGAAGGAGGATGATATGCATTGAGAGCTGCTATTAAAATAACATTTTTTGATGATAATGATGAGAAATTCTTTGGTGAAGGTCCATATCGCCTGCTTTTGGCTATAGAAGAAACCGGTTCTCTCCGCTCCGCGTCCAAGTCCATGGGGCTTGCCTACAGCAAAGCATTCCGCATGATAAAAAATGCTGAAGAAGCGCTGGGATTTTCACTTACAAGCCGCACAACAGGCGGCAGATCAGGTGGCGGAAGCACGATAACACCAGAGGGAAAGGAATGGCTGAAAAAATATGAACAATACAGAGAAGCCTGTATTCAGGCTGGAAGCCAATTGTATATGGAGATCTTTTCTGACTAGCAAAAAGAAACATATCGTTATTACAGGTGGCAGGAAAAGAGGCAAATCAACACTTCTCTCTTCACTTTTCGACAGACAAATGCCCGGAATTACATCATGGGCCGTCCCAAAAGAAGGCGTATACATGAAAAACAACTCAAGCGGTGAAGTTGTACGTATCGGCAGATTCTGCTCTGATGCCACAGGTTGCGAGAACCTCATGCAACCCATTAAAGATTCCTTTAACAGCACATGTATTGCTTTTTTAGAAAGCCTAGCAGACACAACAGCACCATGGATTACTGTAGACGAAATTGGATATCTTGAAAACACATCATACGATTATCAAAAAGCTTTCGAAAGACTCATGAATAAAAAGCGGATCATTATGGTTGTTCGAAAACAGGATCTCTCATTTCTGAACTGGCTGTGCAGCCATAAAGATGTGTTCCTTGTTGACCTTGACAGACCATTTGGCAATTCCGGATGTATCATCATGGCTTCAGGGCAGGGAAAGCGCTTTGGCGGCAATAAACTCATGGCTGAATATCACGGACAGCCGCTCATAAAGTGGATGCTTGATATAACAAAAGATTTGTTTTCCAGACGACTTGTTGTCACCATACACCAGGATATTGAAAAGCTTTGCACAGAATATAGTATACCGGTAATCCTTCACTCCTCACCATATCGGAATGATATGATCCGTCTTGGTCTGGATACAATTGGTTCCTATATTGACCGCTGTGCTTTTATTCCTTCCGATCAGCCACTCATAAAGGCGGAATCTATAGCATCACTATTATTATGTGCCCAAAATGATCCATCATATATATGGAGAACATGTTATGACAAAACTCCAGGATCACCTGTGATATTTCCAAAAGAATATTTTGATGAGCTTATGTCTCTCCCACAAGGAAAAGGCGGGAATGTCGTTGTCCACAGTCACGAATCTCAGGTAAGGCAGCTACCCGTCACCAACAAAACTGAATTGATGGACATTGACACACCAGCAGATATGGCGCGGCTGAGCTGACGCGGCTGTAGGGACGTTCCTTCTGTCACCAAGAGTGTCCCTCTGTCTTATTCGTTACAGGGGGACACTCTTGGTGACAGAAGGAACGTCCCCGATTATTCTTGATTATTCTTGGATTTGACTCAAATCAAATGCACCGTTCTCAATCAACTTCAAAATTGTGTCTACCAAGTTGTTTTTTACAGTTTCACTTTCATTTTCAACGCCAGAATACTCTACATAAATAGTGTTCTCTCCCATATCAAAGGTTGCATAATATATTACGGTTTTGATACCTTGACTATTTGACTTTGTTACGAAATATCCTGCATTGATATCAACGCCGTCTACACTTGAAGTGATTGTATTTCCATCAATGATAGTATCTAATAGATTTACACCCTGTTTAGATACTACCATTCTTGTATCACCAATTTTTCCCTCAAGACCCAGAATATTATGATTGTCAGCATCAAAGTAAGCATCTGCGGTAACAGGCAAGTCTGCAAAAAGCATTTCAATCTCAGCATCGCTCAAGGGCCTTGTTGTTACATTTAAGTTAATTGAAGATTGTGATAAGTCATTTTTAACAAAAGTAATTGTTTCTCCACCATCCAGCGTGGCAATATCGTTTTTTGTACCAAACAGATTGCTTTGAAAAACTCCCACTCCAATCACAGCAACGAGTACGAAGCAAGCAGCAACAGACACCCATTTTTGCCGATTAGTTATTTTACTTGTTTTTTTCATAGGTTCAGCCTCCTTAATATACTGATTATCGACATTTCCCAATGCCCTTAAAAGTTTCTTTTCTTTCATACAGAGATACCTTCTTTCTCTAACAATTTTTTAAGTTCGTTCCTTGAACGAAATAATGACATCTTGATTTTGCTCTCGCTCATATCATATTCCGTTGCAATTTCTTTAATGGGCGATAAGTACCAATATCTTCTCATAAAGATTTTTCGCTGTTCTAATGACAGGGAAGAAAGAAAGCGGTTGAGAATATCCGTTAGAGCAATTTCTTCAACAATGTTTTCTGTACTATCCAACGATGGTATGCACTCTTGTATTTCATCAAGAATCAATGGCATTTGCCCGCCATTACGTTTCTTTGCATTGAGCAGTTCGTACCTGTCCAAAGATAAGTTGCGAGTAATCTTCCCTAAAAAAGTTTTTAGGACAGATGGACGGTTAGGCGGTATGCTGTTCCAAGCTCTTAAATAAGTATCATTTACACATTCCTCGCTGTCTTCGTCATTGTGAAGAATATTAAAGGCTATGTATCTGCAATACTTTCCGTATTTTTTTGAAGTTTCGGATATAGCAGCTTCGGAGCGCTCCCAATATAAATCTAATATCTGCTTATCATCCATAGGCTTCTCCTCCTCCTTTGTATTAAGGCCTTTCACTCTAATAGACGGGGAAAATGTGTCAAGCGTCACTTAAATTCAAAAGATATTTATTCAAAGATTAGCTTTCATTTTTTGAAAGAATATAATAAAACAGCAAAAGACATACACCAACAAGTCTCTTAATATTCAATGCGGAAAATTACAATTCATACAATCTTTTTGAAATCAATTTTATCCCTCATTTTTTCATGCTTTTCCTTTGGCTTAGATAAGGGAACACAATACTTATGTTCATTACAAATAACAAGCACTCCAAGAAAATGTCGCTCGTCCTTACCAATCTGAGGAGATACCGATAAAACTCTGTCATCTATATTATGTAAGTTTCTGATGTATTTCATATCAATACGATATACTTCTAATGGTGCTTGAATCATTCATTTCTTCTTTAAAATATTTCAAGGACTATGTTTCCATAGTCCTTGAATGTAGTGTCACCGTAGCGACCCTAACGCTTTTTGAACGTCCACTTATCGGCAGGGCCCTCCTTCAATATTATTGAACCAAATGCCATTCTTTTGTCAATGAATTTCTAAAAATTCATAATCTTTTTATATTTAGCACAAATCATTTTTCAGCCTCGTAGAGCGAAATACACCCACCGCACAAATCTTCGTTTTGTACTCTGTGTATTTCGACTAATTATTCTTTTGAATGCCTTCTTTTATCTTATAAATACGTATCTTCCAAATCAAATATTGTACTATCCAAACTACAACAAATATTGCAACAAAAATAGCAAAATAGCTTAATACACCTTTAACAGAATGCTCCATCCATTCGCAAATATATGCAACTGTCATCATAAGTACAGATACAATTCCAAAATAAATGCTTGTTTGTTTTAATAAACTCCACTTATCTATTTCCCAGATAACAGATGCTCCTGCAAATCCTGCTCCAAGAACGGCACTTAAAACAGTCTGTATGATAATCGCTGTTACCTCATTGCCAAATCGTTCAATCAAACTCGGAACACATGAATAGTAACTACCATCACCGATTGCAAGTGAAATTCCAATTGTAATCAAATAACTAATTACAATTCCACCCAATAATCCAACAAATATTCTAGAAAATAATTCTTTTTTCATTTTTAGTCACCTCATAATCCTAATACTTTTTTGATCTTTGAAACATATCTTCTGGAAACATAACTTACAGTCCCATTCGATAATTCCATACAAATTGTTCCTACAAAGCTTAAATCAAGGCTTTTAACCTTCTTAAGATTCACAATTTCTGAATTTGATATCCTTACAAACTTACTGTTATCCAATCTTTCTTCCGCTTCATATAGTCTCAATCTAATTTGATACGTACCATTGTCAGTTTGGGTAAAAACCTTACTGTCTTCTGCATAAATCTTTACTATGTGATCCGGATCTAATAGTTCGACCTTATCCTCTCTGATACCGGAAATAATTGTTGGAGCATCATCTAATCTGCTTACAAAATCAACAACTCTGTTAACTTCTTCCGTCATCTGTGCTGTTGTAATCATAATTTCAGGTTCTTTAGCTTCCGCATCGATATTAATATTCAGTTTCATGATTTTCCTCCTTTCTTGCTTTGTAGTATATCTGAATTAGAATTATTATCTATACTTTATCAATAGGTGGTCATTTTTTCTACCTAACTGGTCAAAAACAATGTTTTCGCAGTTGATTCTTTCCCTTGTTTTTTCCCTATGAGGGTTCATAAACAAGGGTAAAACGATATAACACAATACAAGATGTGACGGGGAGGACACCCACGAAAATTTTAGTATTTTCAAGGGTTTGCCGAGATTTCTATAACCAAATATAACAGTTATTAAATCCCTTAAAATACCTCAAGTGAGACTTCAAATTTATCGCTCTGATTTTTAATACATGTAGGGACGTTCCTTCTGTCACCAAGAGTGTCCCCCTGTCTTATTCGTTACAGGGGGACACTCTTGGTGACAGAAGGAACGTCCCCGATTTCCGGTCAATTTCATCTAAAGTGTCCATTAGCGGACCAGGCATATTGAATCCTCATTTTTCTTGTGATAACTTTTCCCACAGCGTATCAGAACATCAGGAGGAATAAATTATGCCAAGAAAATATTATCCATTAACACCTTCACAAAAGATACATTTCAAACCAATTATTGAATTTGGCACTCAGCAAGTCGCAAATATAAGCATTTGTATGACTCTGCAGGCGCCGCTTGATTTTGGTCTGCTGAAAAAATGCATACAGCTGGAGTACGAAAGATACGAATGCCTGCGAATCCGTTTTACAAAAGTTGACCAAAATGGAGAGGTACGGCAATATGTTGTTTCTCGCGATGACAGAGATATTGATTACGAAAACCTTTCATGGCTTTCCGGTGATGACGCTTATCACCGCATGGAAGAATGGTCCAGAATTCCGTTTGACGGGGACAATATTCCAATGAATGTGATAAAAATGATCTCGCTTCCGGGTGGCTATAATGGGCTGTACATCAAAATCGATCACAGACTCATGGATTCATGTGGAGCTATCGTCATGGTGAATGACATCATGGAACTGTACTGTCATTATAAATTTGGCACGCCTTATCCTGAGGACATGGCAAGTTTCACTGACATGGTCGAACGTGATCTTAAAAAAAGCACAGACGAAAAACGTGTCTCAAAAGACCGCATGTACTGGCAAAATGTGCTGGAGGAAAATGGAGAACCTATTTACTCCGATATACAGGGACAACGGATACTTCAGGAAAGCAGACGCCTTCACAATGACAAGTCACTCCGCGCTGCAGATCAGGAGATCAACGACCTGTCTGTCGCTACAAAGAACTATCATCTGGATGCTGAGCCAACCCAGAATCTCCTGGATTTTTGTATGAACAATCACATATCCATGACCAACCTCATTCTCATGGGAATACGAACTTATCTCTCCAAGGCAAATGGCGGACAGACTGACATTTCCATAAGGAATTATGTTTCAAGACGTTCCACACATGCCGAGTGGGTATCAGGTGGCTCTCGCGCAATGGCATACCCTTGCAGAACCATCATTGATCCGGACACAGAGTTTCTAGATGCAGTTTTCATGATTCAGGATGTTCAGAATCATGTATACCGACACTGCAATTATGACCCGGAACTTTTGTCTGACCAGATGAAAGAAATGTTCCACACTCCTCCACACACTACTTATGAGAGCGTGGGGCTTACTTACCAGCCTCTTCCTATCAGGCTTAAAAATCCGCATCTCGAAAACATTTCCGTAAGGAGCATGTGGATTCCAAACGGTACATCAAAACAAAAGATCTATCTCACCGTCATGCACAGTGCAAATGATCTGGGTTTGAATTTCTATTTCAGATACCAGACCGCAAGTCTCTCCGAACAGGACATTGAACTGTTCTACTACTACCTTATGAAGATAATCTTCAAAGGCATTGCCGAACCAGAAATGACCGTGGGCGAAATCATCGAATGCATCTAACTATTTTTTGGGGACGGAGGTGCCTGACCCCATTTAATTAATTCAATAAGGAGATTTTTAATATGAATAACAATATAACATTTTTAAACATTGTTGCCGAATACTGCAATACACCAGCTGATGAGATCACTAATGATATGCGATTCATAGAAGATTTGGGCTTTAGCTCCCTTGATTTCATGACTTTCCTCGGCGACCTTGAAGATACATTTGACGTGGAAATCAATGAAGATGAGATCATCAATATTCACACTATAGAAGACGCCATCAAGTACCTTGACAACCTGACAAGCTCTTCTGCATCGGTTTAACATTAAAAATCTGGGGCGACGGAGTATGTCCCATTTTGCCTCACATAAAAGAAATGGAGATATGATATATGGAAGAAAATATTCTGGAAATTGTTGAAAAAAGCTGTCGGATACATAGAGATGTAATAGCTGTTAAATATCTGTCTCACAGAGAGATTGTCGAAAAGAGCTACGGAGATATGTGGGATGACATTCGCAAAACTGCTGTCATTTTACGAAATAATGGACTCTGCGGAACACATATTGCACTGGTGGGAAGCAGCTCTTATGAATGGATCTGCGCCTACATGGCTATACTTTTCACGGGAAATACTGCTGTACCGCTGGATGCAAACCTGTCAGTTTCAGAATTACATGAACTTCTGAATCGGTCAGGATCAATTGCATTATTCTGCGGAGCATCCAGAAAGGATGTGATAACAGAACTGACAGACGATTGTCCCGAAATGAATATTGTATTCACCATGGAAAAGAAAGTAGATATAGAGCATCTGGAGGGTGCAGATTCAAATCCACAATTAGCAATTTTGTCATTTGAACAGCTCCGCAACGAAATTACCATACCGGATGACTTTGCATTTGCCGATCAGGATAAGGATAAAATGTGTACGCTTATGTATACCTCTGGAACAACGGGCAAAAGCAAAGGCGTCATGCTGTCTCAATTCAATCTCGCACAAAATGTTGAAAATGTATATGTAAATCTGGAACCTGGTGTAACTATTCTGAGCGTTCTTCCTATACATCACGCCTTCTGCCTGACAATGGAATGGATGAAGGGCATTTCACTGGGCGCCACTATCTGCATCAATGACTCGTTGCTCCACATGCTGAAAAACATGAAACGGTTCCAGCCCGTTGGCATGCTGATGGTTCCTCTCATGGTAGAAACCATTTACAAAAAACTCAAAGACGTCAACCCTCTCCTTCCTAAAAAGCTGGTTGCAAAGGAAGCATTTGGCGGTAAACTGGAATATATATTCTGCGGAGGGGCATACCTGGATCCTATGTATGTTACCGAATTCAAAAAATACGGAATAGACATACTCCAGGGATACGGCATGACTGAATGCTCCCCTGTAATTTGCTCCAACAATCACAGATACAACAGACCCGGATCCGTTGGCAAACTCCTGGACAACTGTGCTGTTCGTTTTGTCGACGAGGAAATTCAGGTAAAAGGCACAAGCGTCATGTCCGGATACTACGACATGCCAAACGAGACCGCAGAAGCTTTTCAAGACGGCTGGCTCTGCACCGGAGATCTTGGTTATCTCGACTCCGATGGTTTCATGTATATAACCGGAAGGAAAAAGAACCTCATCATTCTGGCAAATGGTGAAAACATATCCCCTGAGGAACTGGAAGGAAAGCTTTCTATAGAGCCCCTTATTTCAGAAATAGTCATTACCGGCGACGGCAACCATCTCACTGCTCACATATATCCAGATCAGGATTTTGTAGATAAGAAACATATGGATGCAGCCAGGACTTCTGAAAAATTGCAAAAAATTATTGATACTTTCAACAAAAACCAGCCAACATACAAAAGGATCTCTGCACTGGATATAAGAAAAGAGCCGTTTGAAAAGAGTTCGACAAAAAAGATCAAAAGAAATCTCGTATAACAATAGACTCACACGCATTATTGTTGTAACATTGCTGTATTAGATAGTGACAAAACTGCAGCACCAAGCCAGGCAGCAGATAAAGGAGACAGCCATGATCAACTCAACCGATCCCCGATATGATAGAACTGAAAGTGACCTTCTAGATGCATTCAAGATACTTGCAGGTCAAAAGGCTCTGAACAAAATAAGCGTGTCCGAGATAACCAAACTCACAGGTGTGACCAGAAGCACATTTTACAACCACTACGAAGACATGCCTGCTTTCATCAATGCCATGGAAGACCGCATCGTCGATGAAATATTTCAGATCATGAATAGCTTCAAACCAGAAGGCAATCTTGAGATCTGCCACCAGTTCTTCAGGTCTCTATGCGAATACATGAAAGCAAATAAATTTCTCATGATCATCATTGCCACACCTGAGGCTTATGATTTCGTGGAAAAGGCACTGACAATGTTCCATAGATACGTGCGATTAATTCTGGAAAAATCCAGCAAGACCGGCCTGGCCCAGGAGAAATACTCATACGCCGTAGCATACGCAATAGGCGGCGTGGTTGGTATACTGCACAAGTTTGCGGTGGATAACTGTCAGGAAAGCAGCGACAAGGTGTCTGCTTTCCTGACAGAAGCATTTCTGGATGGTATGAGACCGTATTTAGGGGTGTAAGTGGTGTTGGGGACGTTTCTTTTGTCACAAAGAGTGTCACCTGTATCGAAGAGTGTCCCCCTGTCATAAGGAACTCACCTGTCTTAATCGTGACACGGGGACACTCCTCGTTACAAAAGGAACGTCCCCTCTATTACAATAAAACAAAGAGCTGCGCTTCTTTAATGAAACGCAGCTCTTATGCTTATATTTTATTATAAAGACGAAATGCACTGTGAATATGCCCCAATATTTAGTCAACAACACATTCCACAACAGCACAAGGCGGAATATTCAGCTTTAAAACATTATCCTTGATGACTGCCGTATGCTCGGTAATGCTCACCCTGTCGGGACAGTCGAAGTCGTTATAGCTGTGCGCCTCGTTTGTAAGTATCCTGCACGAAACCGATGATGCTTTAAATCCGAAAATGCTGCATTCAACAGCAGCCTCTTCCGTAAGCGAACAGTTTGCGGCGGTAACGGTCATACTCTTTTCGTTCACCGATGCGGAAACCGAGATCATCGGAGCATTTTTGCCTTCCGACATATTTTCGTTCTGCGTATAGCAGTAAACTGCCTCGTTGTTTTGGTGTGTTTTAAAAAGGTCGAAAACGTGATATGTAGGCGTTTTTATCATCTTATCGTCCTCTGTAAGAATGACCGATTGGAGAACATTCACCGCCTGTGCAAGGTTTGCCATTACAACACGGTCGCTGTGTCTGTTAAAAACATTCAGCTCTATTGCAGCAACGATAGCATCACGCATAGTATTCTGCTGATATAAAAATCCCGGGTTCGTACCCTCTTCTACCTTATGCCAACAGCCCCACTCGCCTATTACAAGTCCTATTTTCTTTTCGGGATCATAGCGATTCATTATCTCCGAATGTCTTGTGATAAGCTCATCGGAAAAGTTCGCTGCAGCGATAGTTTTATAATAAAGCTCATCGTCAAAATCGGTGGCTGATTCCATTTCGGGCCATACGGGCATCGTATAATAATGCAGGTCGATAGCATCAACATTATTGCTGTCAAGATTTTTCATCATGACTTCTGTCCAGTTATAGTCGGCAGAGCTTGGACCGCAGGCTATTCTGTAAAGTCTGTTTCCCGAATAATTGTGGCAAAACGTCTGATACCTTTTATAAACGTCGGCGTAATATTCGGGACGCATATTTCCTCCGCAGCCCCAGTTTTCATTGCCGACACCGAGGTATTCGAGTTTCCACGGCTCGGCTCTGCCGTTCTTCTTTCTCTGCTCTGTGAGAGGCGATTCCGCATCTGAGGTCATATATTCTATCCATTCGGACATTTCACGAACACTGCCGCTGCCAACATTGACGTTTATATAAGGCTTGCAGCCAACAAGCTCACAGAAGCGCATAAATTCGTGTGTACCGAAAGAATTATCCTCCGTAACTCCGCCCCAGTTCGTGTTCACGATCTTTCGGCGCAAGGCTTTTTCACCGATACCGTCCTGCCAGTGATATTCTTCCGCAAAGCAGCCGCCGGGCCAGCGGAAAACGGGAGCTTTTATATTTCTGAACGCCTCGATGATATCATTCCTTATTCCGTCTGTATTCGGAATAGGTGAATTTTCACCCACATATATACCGTTGTAGATACATCTTCCGAGATGCTCGGAAAAATGTCCGTATATCTCGGGAGAGATATGTCCGAGCCTGTCGTCTGCATTTATTACTATTGATATTTTTTTCATATTATACCTCCGCCGCATACTGAATTATTATATTATCATATATAAGTCATTGACTTTGGTATTGCAATGACTTATAACATTATTATACTAACCATTCGTACTTTGAGGTGATGATATGATAAATATAAACACAGTCTGTCAGAACGTAAGACACAAAGGGAATTTTGAAATATGCAGACCGGATGGTTCGGGAGATGATCTTCTTGTTATCTTCAAGACCTCCGCTGTTCTGATACAAAACGGTGAAGAAATAACCGTTTCTCCCGACAGCCTCATTTTATACAGCAAGGGAACAATGCAGCATTACAAAACTCTGTGCGGAAGTTATGTTAATCACTTTGTCCATTTTGATACGGACGATACCGAGCTTATGAATGGGATAAAAACTGACACGCTTATCACCTCGGCGGATATTCCTGCAATTGAAGAGCTGCTTACGATATTATGCCGTGAAAATGTAGCCGATTCGACCAACAGGAAACAGTACGAAAATATGCTTATGCAGATGATACTTATGAAAATATCCGAAAGCAGCATAAATCCTGACAGCGATAAAAGCCGCATTTCCGCTCTTGAAATGCTCCGCACCGATATTTACAGCAATGCAGGGAGCTACAGCAATATATATCAGCTTGCTGAAAAAATGAATCTGAGTCCGTCATATCTTCAGGCAATATACAAACGGAAATTCGGGATAAGCTGCTATGAAGATATTTTATCCGCAAAGATCAAGACAGGACAATATTATCTTTCGACCACCGATATGACCGTTAAGGAAATATCCGACCTCTGCGGATACGAAAATGAGATATGCTTTATGAAGATATTCAAAAAAAGAACAGGGATCACACCGAGTGAGTACAGGAAAATTTCCAAGAATGATAATTTGAAAAACAACTTTATATGGTAAGGAATAAACTTTTATGATGAATTTTTTTGAGCATTGCGCAGATATTGCTTCGGTAGGCATAATTGTTGATTTTACGGAAGATACGGAAACATATATCGTCGGCTCTCCTGCAGATATTAAGGCTTGGGCGTACAGCGGCTGTCCCCGAAAAGCTCCGACAGGAATTATGTGGCACAGCAACAAACTTGGCAATCTCGTCAAGGATATAATCATCTGGCAATGCAACATTTGCAAATTCATCAAGCATGAATGTCACATGAATCGGTAATCTGCCACCGCAATTGAAATCTGCCTGATAATATAACTCCTGGAATATCTGTGTATATAACATTCCGATAATGAAGTTATATGATTTATCACTATCTGGAATTACACAGAACAGAGCTGTCTTTGTTTCACCATCCCCATTTACTCCTATCCCTATTTCAGGCAGATTAAGATCATCCTTTGAAAGCAGCCTGAGTACCTGTTTATTTTCAAGAAATGCCAGTCTGGAATTTGCACTGATAATAATAGAACGAACGGTATCTCCGGCACCTCTCATACATTTGTTATACTGCTTTACCGCCGGATGATTAGCTCCAAGAGGATTGTTCTCCTGTAAAAACTTCATTCTTGTATCCAGTTTTGACGGCTTACCCTGCTTTCTCCCAGAACGGATCAGATGGGGTGGCACCTTTAGGTGTCGTGTTGGCAATCAGGCAACATCTGCTTCCTGCAAAGCCATTGCTTCTCTTGCAATCAGAGCCTTTACAAGCTCCTCCTGCGTATGCTTTGCGTTCTCTGCGGGCATTGCGTTGACAACGAAAATGGTGCCGCCGATTCTCTCTACAAAGCCGGTTTTCATATCCTCCACGGTCATCACCTCCCTCCGTAAAAATAGGGGCGTCCGTTTCCGAACGCCCCGTTACCAGCCGAAAAAGGATTATTCCTTTTCATAGATTGCCTTGAGTGCTGCGTAAAGATTTCTGCCCTCGTCCTCCGTGAGCGTGATACCCTTCCCGCAGCGCTCGTGGTTCGGATGCTACTCTCGGATGTCCAGCTTGGCGGCATTGCCGTTCCCAATCATTTCTGCCCCGACGGTGTTTGGATTGTTCTTTTCGGGCGGCTGCTCTGTCCTCCCGTTCCTTGCGCTCCTGCGCTTCCTTGATACTGAAAAGCTCCTTGACCTTCTTCACAAAGACCTCCACCAGCTTTGGAAAGTGTTCCAGTGCCTGCAAAAACGGCTGGCATTTTTCTTTGAGCCGGTCATACCGTTCCTGCAATCGTTCCACGGCAGAGGACGCATTGAAATACTGTCTTTGATAGTAGGAAACGCTGCTTGCAGCTCCTTTCGCATTTCCTACAAAGCTCGTTGTATTTCTTCCCGCCACGCTCATCAAGAAAGAACGCCCATTTTTCCTTGAGGTATTTCGGCATACGGGGCATAGCGAGCACCTCCTTTGTGCTGCCTAATTGCCGATTTGCTCCCGAAATGCAGAAACGCCCAAAACCTCTCCGAACTGTCATTTTTCTGGGCGATTTTGGGCGTTTTCCTTCGATATGAGCGGCTTTGTTTTAGCGGCGGTATCCTTTACCGCCAACCATTCAAAAGCCGCTGTTTGTCGCTTCCGAGTAACAAAAAAGCGCCGTATCGCTACGACGCTTTTGTCTTGCTCGGAAGATGGAGCAAGGGAACGCTATTCAATTATCTGTTGTACTTTTTCTTTCTGCTGACAACCGTTGTGCCAATGGCTGCACCGCCGCTGACAAACAGCAAGGCAATCCACAAAGCAAGGTTGCTTGTATCGCCGGTCTGCGGAGATTTGGAATCGTCCTTCAGCTTCGCCGTTACGGTGTCGGCTTTTTTGATTCCCTTTGTACCGTCCTTGTCGCTGTAATATTTACCACAGCCTTCGCAGTACCAGTACTCGATATTGCCCTCGGTGGTCTTGGTCGCCGCAGTTGCCGGGAAGTGCTTTAAGTTGGTGTGGTTCTTCGCATCAAGCTCACCGTATTCCGCACCGCAAACTTCGCACTTTGCCTTGTCCTTGCAGGTCGCTTTCCCGCCGGTGTGCTCAGTCAGCTTCTTGCCGCAATAATCACACTTGTGGTCTTTGTTATCGTCTGCACACTCGCTGATTATATAATCGCAGATATCACATTTGTGGTCTTTGTTTGCATCGATGCAATTCTCCGTTTGCGTGCCTGCAGAGCATCCGTCAACGGTGCAGGTGCGGGTATGGGTGCCGTCTTCGTTGGACGTCCAAGCGCCCCAGTTGTGGTCCAGCGCATTGCCGGAGAAGAAGGTCGCCTCATCCGCCGTACCCTCGGAGCTCAGACCGCAGACTGCGCAGGACTTGTAATAGATTGCCTTTTCGGTACAGGTTGCAGCAGACTTCAAATACTGCGCCTCTGCTTTTTCGGCAGTGAAGCTGTGTGCCGCCATCTCGCCGTATTCGCCGCCGCAGACCGTGCAGACAGCCTTGGCAGTGCAGGTCGCCGTGCCGCCGTGGCAATTCTCGGTTTCCGTATGGCTGGTGTCACGCTTACAGATTCGGGTGTGGGTCTCTTCATCGCTGTTCTGCGTCCAAGCGCCCCAGTCGTGATCCAGCGCATTGCCGGAGAAGAAGGTCGCCTCATCCGCCGTGCCCTCGGAGCTCAGACCGCAGACTGCGCAGGACTTGTAGTAGACCGCCTTTTCGGTACAGGTTGCAGCAGACTTCAAATACTGCGCCTCTGCTTTTTCGGCAGTGAAGCTGTGTGCCGCCATCTCGCCGTATTCGCCGCCGCAGACCGTGCAGACAGCCTTGGCGGTGCAGGTCGCCGTGCCGCCGTGGCAATTCTCGGTTTCCGTATGGCTGGTGTCACGCTTACAGATTCGGGTGTGGGTCTTTTCATCGCTGTTCTGCGTCCAAGCGCCCCAGTCGTGCCCAAGCGGTTCGGAAGATCCGCCGCAATCCGTGCATGTCCTTCCGCTTGTGCAAGTCGCCGTTCCGCTCCACATGTGTGACTCCCAGTAATCCCATGTATTATCACACACCGTGCATGTAAGAGCGGTTCGGTGCAATTTATCATTTGCGTATTGATAAGTCACCCTTACCGTTTGTATCTGGCCGCATTTACGACAAAGCGCAATATTCGCCGCATATGCCGTCATAGGCATAACAGCCAGCATCACGCACAGTATGAGCACAACGCTCAAAATTTTCTTATTCATATAGTCTCCTCTCCTTTGCTGTCCTTTGACAGCTTAAAGTCATATTTCATTTCCAACATGGCGAACAGCTTATACATTACCTCGGTGGCGATTGCCTTGATATCCAGTGATTGAATAAAGGCAAGCACCTTTGCCTGCTCTGCCTCCGGTACCCGATACACCCGCATAGCCGCCGTCAAAAAGCGGCTGAGCTTGCGTTCCAACGGAAAATGAATATCACATTTTCTCGCCATATAGCTGCGCATCAGTCCCGCCGTGCCGATTTCCATCTCGTAAAAGTCGCTCTCGGTATCATCGGGAAATTTTTCACCAAAAATCTGTTTCAGCTCTGCTGTGGTATGCAGGTAAATATATTCCGATGTTTCGGGCAGGGAGTAGGCTTCGATGTAGATTTCCCGCAGGTTCTCGTTCAACTCGGTCAGTGTCAGTTGAATCGCCGTTTCCACCGCATAAGCGTAAACCGGCGGCAGCTTGCTGTCTGCAATGCTTCTTGCCACGCCGAACTGTCCGCCGAACATCGTTTCGGTCAATTCCAGCAAAATTCTGTCCTTGGTAGGAAACAAATTCAAATAGCTTCCTCTTGCAACACCTGCTTCATCCACAATCTGACTGACAGAGGTGTTTTTATACCCCTGCTCCAAAAAGAGACGGACGCACACGGTCAGTATTTTCCTCTTTGTTTCACTGCTGTCTCTCCGCAAATATATCACCTCTCTTTGAGCATCCTAGTACACATACTAATAATATCATAACAAGTGCAAAAAGGCAAGTGGAATTTGAAACTTTACCTCCGTAAATTGTGACATTTCCGCAAACGCTGGCTTCTTCCATTACTCACGGAACTTTATGACTTATTGAATACTGCCTGAAAAGGAAAAGCCGCCGTCTGTTGTTCATCCTCTGCACCCACAGCATTTGATTTTCCGCTTTGAGGGCTTCCGTTACGCCCTCTTTTTCGGAAAACTGTTTTACCAGCCGAGAAAACATTGCTTCCGCCTGCTCATTGAGGTCTGCAAGGTAATCGTTCAGCTTGCCGGTGGTCAGCAGCTCGGCATACAAGCTGACCTTGTGCTTGCGGATATACCTCAGGTGTCGCTGTCCCCAAATGCCGATGGGTCTGCCCTCCGGCTCGTCCTCCTTGAATTATAATATTGCTTCTCCGGCATTCTGCACGGATTGCTTACGGTGATAATAGAAGTTCTTTTCCAATTGTGCAAAGCACTTGACATTTCATTAAGGGATTTTTTTGATGATGATAATAAGGTTCTAATCAATGATCCACTGTCAACCAGAATATATAGACTCAACTCTGTACAAAGAGAGGCATTACTCGCCTTTCTAAATACTATAGATTAAGAAATTACAACGAAAAACACAGCACCATATAGATAACTCCCACTCATCTACATAGTGCTGTGTTTTAATTTTATATTTAATATCTTCTGCCTAGCGCCGTTTAAAAAAACACCATCTGCATTTTGAAAAAACACCAATTAATCGCCACAAAGTCATAAAATTACAAAAAATCACATCATTTTACATACATTTTTGGCTTTATTGATATGTAACGAATTTGGCTTAAATTCTTAGATTTTATGCGATCTCACCAGCTCCTACTCCCACTTATACGGTGTGAGCTGATAAACGTAATAATTGAGCCAATTCGCATACAAAGTATTCGCGTGGCATCTCCACTTCTTCACTGGTTTCTTTTCCGGGTCGTTGTCTGGGTAATAGTTCACCGGGATCTGTGGATTAAGTCCCTTGCCGAGGTCTCTGTGGTACTCCTGGTCAAGGGTCAGCACGTCGTACTCAGGGTGTCCTGTGACAAATATGTTCTTGCCGCCGTCACCGATTATGAGGTACGGGCCAGCCACATCTGACTCGGCTACGATCTCAAGGTGCTCATTGTTTACAATGTCCTCCTTGGATACGCCCGTGTATCTTGAATGTGGCACGTAAAATACATCGTCGAAACCGCGGACTAGCGGTGTTCTCTTGTGGAAGGTGTGATGTTCGTATATGCCTGACAGTTTCTGCGGAAGGTCAAACTTCTGCACACCGTATCTGTAGTAGAGTCCCGCCTGGGCGCCCCAGCAAATGTGCATGGTCGATGTGACATTTGTCTCGGACCAATCCATGATCTCGCGGAGTTCATCCCAGTAGTCAACATTCTCAAATTCCATCTTTTCAACAGGTGCTCCGGTTATGATGAAACCGTCCCATTTGCGGTTCTTTACGCTGTCAAAATCCTCGTAGAATCTGTCAAGGTGTCCCTTTGTCACGTTCTTGGACTCGTAGGACATGGTTCTAAGAAGCGTGATGTTCACCTGAAGTGGGGTGTTTGACAGGCTTCGCATGAGCTGCAGCTCTGTATCCTCCTTCAGCGGCATGAGGTTGAGTATCAGGATGTCAAGGGGTCTTATGTCCTGGCTGTGCGCCCTTCCTGTTCCCATGACAAATATGTTCTCGTCCTCCAATGTTTTCTTAACCGGCAGATCATCATCTATTCTTATCGGCATCTCTATTCATTCCTTTCCATTTACTACAGTTACTCCTACTGTCCAATCAATTCTAAGAAATCCTCCTCAGATATGATAGGCACATCAAGGCTTTTTGCCTTCTTGTTCTTGGATGATGTAGAATTCACATCGTTATTTATAAGATATGAGGTCTTGGCAGATACAGAACCTGTAACCTGACCTCCTCTGCTCTCTATCAGTTCCTTGAGCTGATTTCTGTTTTCAAAATGGGTGAGCGAACCGGTTATGACGAACACCTTGCCCGCCAGATCCTGCTCCGTATCAGAAGCCTCATCCACAAACGTAAGCTCAGCCATCAACCTATCTATGATAGCACAATTCTTCTCATTTTCAAAGTATCTGACTATATCCTCTGCTATAACCTGACCGATTCCGTCTATCTCAACGTATGCTGACACATCTGCCTTCTTCATGGCATCCATATCATTTGCAAAATGCTTTGCCATGAGCTTGGCTGTCGCCTCTCCGACATTTGCAATGCCGAGACCATTGACAAGACGCCACATGTTCGTCTGTCTGGATGCGTCCACCGCAGCCACAAGCTTGTTGTACGACTTCTCGCCAAATCCCTCAAGTTCAACTATATGTTCTCTGTGAGCCGCAAGCTTATACAGATCAGGAGGCTCCTCGAGGATCTTCTCATCTATGAACTTCTCTATGGTCGCCTCTGAGAGTCCATCTATATTCAACGCATTTCTGGACACATAGTGTGAAAATGACTTAAGTTTCTTCGCAGGGCAGAACTGGTTTGTGCAGTACAGAGTCTCAACTCCTGACACTGCACCGCCTTCCTCCCTCACTATCTCAGTCTCTCCTCCGCATGCAGGACACGCAGCCGGTATGACCACGTTACCACTCATGGTTAGATTCCTTGCAATCTGCGGAATGATCATATTCGCCTTGTACACTGCAATCTCATCACCTTCGCCAAGCGCCAATGACTTAAGTATGCTGACGTTGTGTATGCTGGCACGGCTGACTGTTGTTCCCTCAAGCTCCACCGGGTCAAATACAGCAACCGGGTTGATGAGTCCAGTTCTTGATGGACTCCACTCCACATAGCGGAGGTGGGTTATCGCTTCCTCGTCCGCCCATTTGAACGCCATGGCATTTCGCGGGAACTTGGCTGTGGTTCCCAGGCTTCTTCCGTATGCCAGATCATCCAGCATGAGTACCAGACCATCCGATGGGAAGTCATTCTCCGTTATCTTCTCTGAAAATTCCCTCACCTTATCAGGAATCGCCGCCGAGTCTGTCAGGTAGTGTTCTACCACGGTAAATCCCTGCTGCTCCAACCAGTCAAGCTGATATTTGAATGAATTGTGGAAGTCCACATCCTCACCGTCCACTAAATTAAAAGCGAAGAAATGTACATTTCTCTCTTTTGTTATCTTGTTATCGAGCTGTCTCACTGAGCCGCTGCACAGATTTCGCGGGTTCTTGTACTTAGATTCCGCATCCGTTATCTTCTCATTTATCGCATTGAAATCCGAGTATTTGATGACCGCCTCGCCTCTGATCGTCAGCTTGCCCTTGTACGGGATGTGATGAGGTACATTTGCAAATACCTTCGCATTGTTCGTGATGACCTCGCCTATCTCACCATTTCCACGGGTAACCGCTTTTATCATCTCTCCGTTCTCATATGTGAGAACAACTGTGAGTCCGTCCATCTTCCAGGATATTACGCCCTTCTGACCGCCAAGCCATGACGCAAGAGCACCTACATCCTTTGTCTTGTCAAGAGAAAGCATTGGATGCTCGTGAGCCTCCTTCGGCAGCTCACTGACGACCTCATATCCTACCTTGACCGTCGGGCTGTTGCTCATGACCATCCCGGTCTCTTTCTCCAGGGCACTCAGCTCATCGTACAGAGCATCATATTCCAGATTGCTCATGATCTCTGTATCTTCCATATAATATTTCTTTGCAGCATCGTTGAGCTGCTTTACAAGTTCTTTAATTCTGGCTATCTTGCCATTATCGTTATTGCCACTGATGTCATTATTTTCTTTAATATTTTCACTGGTATTTCTACTAATATCTTCCATACACACCCCACAAAAAATCCTATATACACTCTCTACTACATCCCCACTATCCGTCTCAGCTCTGCCTCTTCCTCGCGGCTGAGCTCCCTTAACTCTCCAGGTCTCATATTGCCAAGCTTCACGTTGCAGACCCTGACTCTCTTCAGGTTCACTACCCTGTAGCCCAATGCATCACACATTCGTCTGATCTGCCTGTTGAGGCCCTGTGTCAGCACTATCATGAATGATCTGTCATCTATCTTTCGCACCTTACATTTCTTTGTCACTGTATCAAGTATAGGCACTCCTTCCGACATCTTCCTGATGAAGTCCTCTGTTATCTCACGGTTCACCCTCACTCTGTATTCCTTCTCATGGTTGTTCACCGACTTCTGGATGGCATTTGACAGGTCACCATCATTTGTCAGAAGAAGTAGACCCTGGGAGTCCTTGTCCAGCCTTCCCACGTACTGAAGTCTGATCGGATAATCTATGTGATCAAATATATTGTCTGGATCAGCCTTACTCGCTGTACAGGTAAGTCCTATCGGCTTATTATATGCCAGGATCACTGTCCTATCCTTCTGCTGAACCTTCCTGCCCATGAATGTCACCACATCCCCGGGCATGACCTTCTGACCCATGACTGCAGTCTCTCCGTTGATCGTAACCTTTCCATTCTCTATATGTGTATCCGCAGCGCGTCTTGAGCACACGCCCGCCTCGCTGAGATATTTGTTAAGTCTTATTCCGTCTGACATCTTCTTCACCTAATCTTATAATATTTTATTTTTTCTGACATTGTTATTTCTCTCAACATCTGAATTTTATTTTTTCTGTAATTATATTTTCATCATATAATACTCTTTCCGTGTGTGATCCTTCAAATGTAAATCAATCAAACAACCTATTTAAGTAATGCTCAATTACATTAAATCATACCATTTAATCTGTCATTTGTGAACTGTCTATATCCACTGTTCATATATCTTTGTAAAGTTCAAACTAAAATCCGGTTAAAATTTTATATAAAAACACTTGATTTTTTTTATCATCTAATGTATAGTGAAACAAACGCAAAGGTGTGTTTCTAAGAAATATTCTTAGGGAACACACCTTTTTTTATTTGTTTTATAAACTTTATAATGCAAATAACGTTTTAAGCGCAATTCGGCTTAATTCTATTAGAAAAAGGAAGTGTTTGATATGGATAACATCGACAGAAAAATAATTCATCTTTTACAGAGCAATGCAAGAACACCACTCAAATACCTGGCCAACAAGGTCTTCCTTTCTTCGCCGGCAGTTTCAGCAAGAATCGAAAGATTAGAAAAGGCCGGTATCCTCACCGGTTACCATGCAAGTGTGGATCACGAGGCACTGGGTTATCATATAACCGCTTTCATACATATGGCGCTGGATCCAAAACAGAAACCGACCTTCTATCCATTTGTGGAGGCCTGTCCTAATGTACTTGAGTGCAACTGTGTGACCGGAGCGCATTCAATGCTTATGAAGGTGTGTTTTCCTAACACCATGGATCTGGACTCTTTCATCGGTCAGCTCCAGAGATTTGGAAGCACTGAAACCCAGATTGTATTCTCAACACCTGTTCCTACAAGAGGCATAGTGATCGACACCGAGGATGTCGACTCTTCCGAGGCAATGTAATTCTCTCTTATAAAATAAGCCGGAAATGCATGAGATACTTTATTCTCATAAGCATATCCGGCTTATTTTAATTATACATATTCTGGAACTTCTTAAACGTATCATCATTCTTCAGGAGATAATCTGTATTCTCCTTAACATACTGATACATGTCCTGTATATACTTCGATGCTGTAACATTCTGTATATATTCATTCACATCACCAGAAAGCTGTGAATTGTCGATCTTGTAGCTTCCGTCAGTCTGCTTTGCAACATAGAACGATCTTATATCCAGCGGCTCGCTATCCACATCTTTTATCGTGAGATTTGAAAGCGCATATATGATATACTCTCCTGCATTCTTCCCCGGAACCATATAGCATTTGGTTCGGTTATATGCGGTTATGTACTGCGCCGCTATCTCTACGCTCTTCATATCGTCAAACTCAGAAGGATTTGTCACAAGTCTCTTTAAGGTAGTCTGATCGGCATTTGCCCTTGCAAGCAGGTAATTGCTTATTAGCTGGTTGATCTCGTCTATCGTGCACAGGCTGTAATTTGCCCCAGCCGGGATCTCGATATTTACCGAATTGTCCCGCCCTGTGATATCATCTGCAAATATAGTTGTATTGATATGGAAAATGTATATATATCCGCATACCAAAACAACAAATATTGTCCACAAAAGTGCAAGGGTTTTTCCCGCTGGGCCATACATGTTATACCTTCTTAGACCGGATCTCCTGCCGCGTGAAGCTGCGCTCTCCAAATCATCGTCATCTTCATCGTCAAACATATCTCCAGTATCCGGTGCCTCGTCCATATCTTCAGGATCGTCAATTACATAATCCTCATACAGTCTTACCTTCTTGGGCATGTCATCATCGCTCTCATCTGGATCAATACTGGATCCATCATCCCCACCATCTATATCAGCAGCATCTATATGAGCAGCATCCACATCCGTATCGTCCGGCTCCACATCGTCTTTGTCTGTGTCGTCCATGTCTGCGGCATCCTCATCAAAATTATTCTCGGCATCTTCAGGCATGGCATTCATTTTACGCTGTGTCATATCTATGTTGTTTTCCTTTATTCTATTCTTATTTTTCCCTTTCATATCTGTCACACATCCTTACCCGAGCAAATTAAAAAAGCGTACCAGGGCGGAGTCGAACCGCCCGTCATGGCTCCGGAGGCCATTGCCGTATCCGATTGGCTACTGGTACACAGTTGGTATAATACTACAAAAGTGTAACTTTGGCAAACTAAAAATCTCCCTGAGAAGAAAAGCCGCACATAAAAAGACGGAACCTCCACACATGGAGAATTCCGTCTTTATTTATCACCGATATATCCGCCCGTTACATTGTAACTGAAACGAATTTGACTATGAATAAGAGTGCGATGATCGTAACTACGATATCCTGCTTCTTGTACTTACCTGTGAACAGAGTGATAAGAACATATGTGATGGCACCAAGACCAATACCATTTGAAATTGAGTATGTCAGTGGCATCATGAGGAATGTTACGAAAGCAGGAACTGCTGAACGCATATCTTCCATATCAACCTTTGCAAAGTTCTTAGCCATGAGAACACCTACAAATATAAGTGCCGGAGCTGTTGCGCATGATGGAATGATATTTGCAACAGGGCTGAGGAACAGACATACTGCAAAGCAGAGTGCTGTAACTAAACTTGTAAGACCTGTTCTACCGCCGGCTGCGATACCTGATGCTGACTCTACGAATGTTGTACATGTTGATGTACCGAGAAGAGCTCCTGATACAGTACCAATAGAATCACACATCATACACTCATCAAGCTTCATTGGATCACCCTTCTCATCAAGCATGTTAGCCTGAGAGGCTGCGCCATAGAGAGTTCCAATCGTATCAAACATATCTACCAGACAGAAGCTGACAACAAGCATGATTGCTGAGAACACACCGCCGATATACTCAGCCGAAAATGCATCCTTCCATGCCTGTCCCTTAAATACTCCGAGAAATCCGACTGAACCGAAATCCTTGAATGACTGTCCGATGGATGAGAAATCAAAGTTAGGTGCCTGAAGCATCATAACATAATATAATACTGTTGATACAAGGATACCTATGATGATATTACCCTTTACATTGAGTTTTGCAAGGATTGCAATAATTATAAATCCAACAAATGCGACCACTGGAGGAGCAATCTGTGCTATAGCCTCCTTTGCGCTGCCAGCGCTTGATATAACACCGTGGAAATCAAAGAACTGTACAAATGTGTATGGATTGTCCTGGATGAGTGTTGCATTCTTCAGTCCAATAAGTGCTATAAAAAGACCGATACCTGCTGGAATTGACTTTTTGAGACACTCTGGCATTGCCACTGCAATATACTTTCTAAGACCTGTCACTGAGAGGATCAGGAATACGAGACCTGATACAAATACTATTACCAGACCTGCCTGGTAACCTCTGATTACACTGACACCTGCAAATGCTGCACCTGCAACGAATATCGTGCAGAAGAATGAGTTGAGTCCCATTCCACAAGCCTGTGCAAATGGCATGTCTGCAAAGAACGCCATGAGGAGTGTTCCCACTACGGCAACTAAGATAGATGCTATGAATACAGCATTCCATACTGTACCAAGCTCACCAGCCATATCTGGAACTTCCCCCGCCAGCCATCCATTGCTGCCCTCGCCTGCTACCTGATTCGGATTGACCAGAACGATATAAGCCATGGCAAAGAATGTTGTGAGACCTGCCATGATCTCGGTCTTGATAGTTGACCCACGCTCTGAGATTTTGAAGAATTTGTCCATGATTACTCTCCTTTTTTCTTTATAGTATAATATAAACAAATACCCATCTATTTTATATCAGCATTTGATATTTTTTCAACTATTTTTTAAAAATCATTAATTTTCTATAAATAAATTATCCACAAAAAACACCTCCGGGAGCCGGCCTGGATATATCTTCCAAGCAGCTCCCGAAGGTGCCTATCTTATCTGTATTTTCAACATTCAAATCGCCACTTATTTGACAATTCCCTTTACGACGCCCTTTACTACTTTGTACTTAACACCTGAGATCTTTACAATACCTGTTGTCTTGTATGATACTCTGCCGCTCTTTACATAGTACTTAACGCCAGTCTTTGGACTCTTCACAACGCCAGTCTTGCTGCCCTGGAATACACCCTTTACAACGTAACACTGGTTACCACTTGCAGGATTCTTGATAAATCCTGTGTATCCATACTGTACTATACCCTTTCTGATATAGTAGATCTTTCCTGTCTTTGGACTCTTTGCAAATCCTGACTTGGCATTCTGGAACTTTCCTTTATATATATAGCACTGCTGTCCTTTTGCATTCTTGTAGAAGCCTATGTATGAAGAATATACCATACCGTTCTTAACAAGCCAGATATTTCCTGTCTTGCTGCTTGTCACAAGGCCATTATATGCAGCCTGGACAATACCCGCCTTTACATAGTACTGGATACTATTGCTCTTTACAAATCCGGTGTAATTCTCCTGAACAACACCCTTTATGTAATAGTATGTAACTCCATCTACAGTTACGAGCCCGTTCTTTGTTACATCTGGTGTTGGTGTTAAATCGACATCCTTATAAAGGTATGCATCATCCCATGTTCCCCAGGCACTACCTGTCGCCGTCGCTCTCATTCCAACCATAACTTCGGTAGTCTCATTTACTGTGAATCTGATCTGTGGATTCTGCCAGATCTTCCAGCCCTGTGGAACTGCAGGTGCGGATGCGAGTTCTGTATCTCCAGCTTTTGCATACACCTCATATACGTCGTTATCTCCATTTGCACCACCCTGAAGATATACACTGAACACGTACTCTCCCGGCTCAAGTGTGATGGTCTGATATACATCATATGTGAAATCTGATGAATTGTAGTAATGACCACAATAAGCACCGTTTCTAAAATCTTCCTTTGCCTTGATTGCAAATCCCTTGCTTGTATCAGCAATTGTCCATCCCTCGTTTCCTGACTCAAATCCAGGATTTGCAAGGATATTTTCTTTTAATATAGATACATTGCAGCTAACGCCTACTTCCTCATCGTTTACTGTGATAGTTCCGTTTACAGTACATGTTCCTGCACCGTAATTCTTGATCTTATCAAGCGCTCCATCCTCCCATGTGATGTCTGCACTCTCTGATTTGCCATCGTTGTATTTTACTGTTGCTGTCTCTGGAAGCGCAACATTCTCTATATCTGTTATTACAACTTCAACATCTTCAACTGATATTGATACTACCTCTCTTTTTGCCTTTGTTCCTGTGTGAACATATGCAAATGTTTTGAGTGACTCAAGTGGATGTCCTGAAAAGTCAAACAGGGCCTGATTGTCAACTGCTGATCCGCCGTACCACTTTCCTGCATCAGCCGCGTCATACTCTCCTGCGTAGGATGATGCCCAGCCTGAACCGTGCTGCTCCCAAGCTGCCTTGTTGGCTGCAAGGATATCAGCCGCATTGTCAGCAGATGAATCATATACATTTACAGGCAGCCATGCCGGCTCCCAGTAGAATACACCGATTCCTGATGAACCTGTATTCTTTACAGCCTTGATAACTGAGCTGATCTCATTCGCCTGACCCTGAACTGATATATCATAAGTTGTCGAGTCGTTTACACCCTTTCTCACTGTGTTGTCATGACCGTCACCATCATCGAGAGTGTATGCCCATGATGTCTCTGCCACCATGACCAGCTTTCCGTATGTGTCTGCCACGTTCTTGAGAACTGATGTGAGATTTTCTAGTGTTCCATGCCATACAGGATAATATGACGATGCAAACACATCATAGTCCACATTGTATGTATTGAGATTCTTTGCATAATTTGCATAAGTTCCATATTTCTCAGGATTGGCGAAATGAATAGCAACAAGGATATTCTTGTCTATGGCTCTTACCGCCTCACTTCCAGCATTGAATATCTTAGCCATGTTCGCCCAGTTCGTGGATGACTCACCACATATTCCATTTGTCGTCTCATTTCCGATCTGAACCATACCCACATCAACGCCTGCATCAAGGAGTGTCTTAAGACTCTCTGATGTGTAGGACTTAACTGCAGCTACCTTCTCGTCAAGAGTGAAGTCTGCCCATGCCTTTGGCACCTGCTGCTTACCTGGGTCAGCCCAAAAATCTGAGTAGTGGAAATCCACAAGGAGTTTCATGCCTGCTGCTGTTGCGTACTGACCGATCTTCTTTGCAGTCTCAAGGTCGTTGTCACCACCGCCGTAGCCATTTCCCTCTGAGTCATATGGATCATTCCATACACGAACACGCACATAGTTGATACCACAGCTTGCAAGGAACTTGAAGTATCCAATATCATCGAGTTCGTTGCCATCAAAATCATAGTACTTTACACCGCTGTTCTTCAGTGATACATATGATGACACATCAACACCCTCTATGAATGACTGTTTCTGTCCATTTAGGTCTGTGTAAGTAAGATCTGCCACACGGTCAACATATATTCCAGCCTCTACAGGCTCTACTACATCTGAGTCATCTGTAAGCTTATAAAGCTTTATATTGTCTATGTCACCCCAGTAATCTGTTGCCAGTGTTCCCGATATAGTTATCGTAAGATCTTCTGTACTGTCCAGAGTAAAAGTATCTGTCTCATAACTTGTCCAGACATTATATCCTGTGGTCGCTGTGAGTGCCTGACTTACTGATGCCGCTGTAAGTGTAAGTCCCGTATCGCCCGCCTTGCCTTCAAGGTCATATCCAATCTTATATGTACCTGCAGAAACTGATGATACCGTCTGTGATATAGTAATATCAGCCTCAGTAGCAGCAAAATAATTCAGATAATTTGTTGTGTTGTTTGTAGCCCACTGGTCAGTCTTAACTGTGTATGTGAGCGCATCTCCTCCTGATATCGTCCATCCTGTCTCATCTCCGGTCTCAAAATCACCGTTTGTGATCTTCTGTGTATCTACCCAACTCTCCGCAGCTTTCGCTGTTATAAGTGATGCTCCCGATCCAAAGATCTGCCCTATCACAAGCGCTCCTGCGAGAATTGCGCAGCCAACCTGCTTTACAATTCTCATTTTTCTCATATAAGCCCTCCTAAAATATGTTAGTTAATATACAGACACTTTATATGCGCTAATGATTCGCAGCGTCTGCGTGCAACAGTTGCGCAACCGTTTGTTCTTATGAATATATATTAACATATTTACTTTATAGTTACTATGTCGCTTGTGGACAATCTTTGGGGCTTTTTATTGTATATTGTGCACATATTTATGCGCAACAAAAGTGCAATATATGTGTGGTTTTGCGCGCAACAGTATAATTTTCCCATATTGATGGATTTGCTGTAGAAATGGATAATTTTATCCTGAAAAGGCCATTTTACTTTTGAAAAGTTATAAAGTTTGAGATTTTTTCCTGAAACATTGTTTTTGTTCTATATGTTTTTAGTTTCTCTTGTGATAAGTTTTCTCTATCCTCAAAGCGTTACCTGAAATGTAATATATCCATCCTTGTCGCATTTGGCTGTTATCTTGCCCTTATGGGCCTCCACTATTGATTTTGCAAGGGAAAGTCCTATTCCGGAGCCACCGGTCTCGGAATTTCTTGAGCTGTCCGGTCTGTAAAATCTCTCAAACAATATGTCCTGGGAACCTTCATCCATTTCATCCGTAAGATTTCGAAGCATAAATCGAACTTTTCTGCCATCACGTCTCAGCGATATGTCTATAGGCGTTGTCTCGACCGCATATTTCATGGCATTATCCACCAGTATGCTTATAAGCTGACGAATGGAATTCTCATCTCCCGTATACTTTATTCCATCCTCAATATCAGCATTTATCTTCTTGCCTCTAACTTCTGACAAGGTTGAAAAATGGTCTATCACCTCATATGCGACCTCTGAGAAATCAAACTCGGACTTCTCCCTTGGCTCAGGATTCTCGTCCAGCCTTGACAGGGCAACCATCTGATTTGTTAGTGACGTAAGTCTCCTGACCTGGTCTCTGGTGTTCTGAGTCCACTCGCTCTCACCATTCACCATCTCTATAACCTCTGTATTTGCATCTATGATGGTAAGAGGTGTCTTGATCTCATGGCTCGCGTCAGTGATGAATCTCTTCTGCTTCTCATAGCTGTCAGCCACAGGCTTGAATATCTTCTTCGACCAGAAAAGCACCAGCGTGAATACCGCAAGAAATCCCAGCAATGAAACTCCAACGCTATACACCAGCGTATTTTTGAAAGACTCAATCTCCTGACGGCAGTCCACAAATATTATCCTGCTTCCACCTGTCTCATCATCACAGTCCACCACCATATATCTGTATATATCTATGAACCCTTTATCAATACCGTCAGCAATTATCTGCTCAGCGTACGATTCTGCATCAGACTCATTAACAGCCGCTATATTATCGAGACTGTAAGAAACCACAATTCCATCCAACACAACCACTGAAAAAAATCTGGTCTGAAACGGTGTTTCCGGTGAGAATTTGTCACCACGCTTCTTACCAAGCTTTTCAGGTGGCTGTATGTTTTCGGATTCATCCTGTTTTGTGACCGCATTTCCATCCGACTCTCCTGAGTTCGAAGGCAACTGCCCATCTTTATGATCTGGCATCAGTTCCTTCATAAAATCTCGGCTGTCAAACTGTCCATTGTTGTCCGCAAGTTCATCCAGGGTATCATCAGCCCTTGAAACCATACGTACATAATTGGCAACGTTCAATATACTCATTATGACAAACAGAACGCCAAATGTAGATGCCATCGCCGCAAATATAAACCTCTTCCTAAGACTTTTTATCATATACTATCCTCTTTTCACCTACGCATAAACTCTAAATTTATTCAGAATATTCCAGTGTATATCCTTGATTTCGGACTGCCTTTATCGACACCTTAGAGCCTATCTGTCCCAGTTTTTTTCTTAGATATGATATATTTACCCACACTACGCTTATCTCAGTATCGGTGTCATACCCCCATATCTTCTCCATCATGAGCTCTGCAGATATTATGGATTTCTGATTTGCCATGAGAAGCTCCATGATCTGATACTCTTTGTTCTGCAGCTTGACACTTCCACCACCAGAACTGAGTTCATAGTTAAGACTGTTCAATGTGCAGTCACCATATATCACATCGGTGCTTACAGCCTCGCTCTTTCTTCTGGTTATAGCACGTATCCTCGCAAGCAGTTCCTTCGTATCAAATGGCTTTGCAAGATAATCGTCGGCACCGAGATCAAGTCCATTGATCTTATCATCAGTCTCTGACTTTGCAGTGAGCATTATGACTGGCACATCACAGCCCTCCGATCTGATCTTAGACAGCACTGTAAATCCATCCATCTTTGGCATCATGACATCAAGTATAACCCCATCATACACCCCCGCCATAATATAATCATAGGCTTCCTGCCCATTATATACCGCATCCACAGAATAATTATTATGTTTCAATATCACCTGAAGGGCACTTGAAAGAGCCTTCTCATCCTCCGCAAGAAGCAATCGCATAATCTCATCTCCGTTTCACTTTATTGTCAGACAGCATATGCTTAAGCCATCCTTATAATCCATATTATAAGCGCAAAACTTAAATCAAACTTAAACTCTCAATACATCCGCAATAGTCTGCACCAGTTTGCCCATATATACCATACATATTCCTGTCCCTTTCTCCTGTATATCTTCATTGCAATTATATTTTACGAGGTACAGTATTTCAATATAGACAGGTGAAAAGCGATCAATACTACACGAAAAAGCAAAACAAAAAAACCTTACGGTCTACCCTGAAGTAAACCGTAAGGCAATCATTCTTATTTTATATTCAAATCGTGGAACAGATTAAACGTTCATCTGCTTTGCAACCTCAGCTGCGAAATCCTCGTTCTTCTTCTCCATTCCCTCGCCGACCTCGAAACGAACAAACTTAACGATCTTGAGATCCTTGTTTACTGACTCAAGGTACTTGGCAACTGTCTGCTTTCCATCCTCAGCCTTTACATATACCTGATCAAGAAGGCTGATCTCCTTAACCTGCTTTGAGATACGTCCCTCAACAAGACCACTGAATATCTTGTCTGCAACGATTGCGTCCTTATCAGCCATAGCAAGCTCTGCAAGCTGTGCCTTAGCCTCCTTTGAAAGGAAGTTGAATAAGAAGTTCATGTTGCTCTTCTTCTCTTCGTAAATAGCTACATCCTCAGCGCTCCATACGCCATCAACAGCCTTTGCGATCAGCTTGTTAAGGATTGGCTTTGGAAGTGTATCAGGTGCATTGAGTGCACTGTCAACTGTGATCTCCTTGAGCTTAGCCATAGCGTCTGCTGAGATGTCTGCTCTGCTGATGTACTGTGGGTTCATAGCTGCGATCTGCATTGCCACATTCTTGAGAGCTTCCTTTGCAGCGTCATCGCTTGCGCCGTTGCCAGCTACGATAACACCTATTCTACCATTGCCATGTAAGTAATCAACAACTACATCGCCTGTAACCTTCTCAAATCTACGGAATGATAACTTCTCTCCGATCGTAGCAGTCTTGTCAACAAGCTCTTCCTTAAGTCCGTTCTCACCAAGAAGTGCCTCAACATCCTCGCCATCCTTGCCACCAACGAGTGATGAAGCAAGTGCCTGATCAGCTATCTGCTGAACAAATGTCTGGAATATCTCATTCTTAGCAACGAAGTCTGTCTCTGAGTTAACCTCAACAACAACACCTGTTGTATCATTAACTGCTGCACGGCAGATACCCTCTGCTGCGATTCTGCTTGCCTTCTTCTCAGCCTTAACCGCACCGCTCTTACGAAGTACATCTACTGCTGCTTCCATATTACCATCAGTCTCTGCAAGTGCCTTCTTGCAATCCATCATACCAGCACCTGTAAGCTCTCTTAACTCTTTAACCTGAGCTGCTGTAATTGCCATCTTTTTCTACCTCCAAATTTGAATATTGACATTCTCATAATCATGTTTATGTCATTTTATTAAAGCCTTTCAGCCCGTATATGTCTCTTTAAAAGTCACGGGATAATACTTTTTATTATATTACCCCGTTACTTTTTATAATCATTTATTACTTGTAATCAATTATGATCAACTACAGATTACTCCTCTGTAGCCTCCTCAGCCTCTGCCTCTTCTACTGAATCAGCGTCAACGCCCTGCTGAGCCTCGATAACAGCGTCTGCCATCTTTGAAACGATAAGCTTTACAGCTCTGATAGCATCATCGTTACCAGGAATTACATAGTCAAGCTCCTCTGGATCACAGTTTGTATCAGCGATACCAACAAGCTTAATTCCAAGTGACTGAGCCTCCTGGATACAGATTCTTTCCTTCTTAGGATCAACAACGAAGATCATGTCTGGGATTCTCTTCATGTCCTTGATACCACCAAGGTTCTTCTCAAGCTTCTCCATCTCTTTCTTGATCTGGATAACTTCCTTCTTTGGAAGAACATCAAATGTACCGTCCTGCTCCATCTCCTCGTACTTCTTGAGAGTAGCGATTCTTGTCTGGATTGTCTTGAAGTTTGTAAGCATACCTCCAAGCCATCTCTCATTTACATAGTACATACCGCAACGCTCTGCCTCGCTCTTGATTGAGTCCTGAGCCTGCTTCTTTGTACCAACAAAAAGGATTGTTCCGCCGTTTGCAACACAATCACCGATTGCATTGTAAGCATCGTCAACCATTCCTACTGACTTCTGAAGATCGATGATGTAGATACCATTACGCTCTGTGTAGATGTATGGCTTCATCTTAGGGTTCCATCTTCTTGTCTGGTGTCCGAAATGTACACCTGCCTCTAATAACTGTTTCATTGAAATAACGCTCATTTTTTCTACCTCCATGGTTAAAATCTTCTGCCAGTATCAACTCTTTGGACCACCCGAGCACAGGCACCACGCCAACTATCAACCAGCATGTATATTTGTTCTGCGCACTCACGCAATCGACATTGTAACACAAAAAAAAAGTGCATTCAAGCACTTTTTTTCTGTATGTCAAATATATTGATCACTCATCTGTTTTTCACTTATTTCGCTCTATTCTTTATACTGCTTATTACATATGAAACACTGGCAATAACGAACAGCAGATATCCTATAGCAAGATCTCCCCAGAACGTGCTTTTCTGATCTACCACATCAAGGATATCGAACATTTCCTTGTAACAATCTGAAAATGCCATATCATAACCATAGTCACTGAACTCTTTATAGAGCTGTAAGCTGACGCTGAGTCTCTGAGAAATATATATCATGCCGATACACAGCACTACGCATATGATTATTCCCTTGATATCCAGACACTTACCAAATTTCTTATATCCCATCATAGCACATATTACCATGACCGCGCCTGACATTCCTGCGATATATCCCAATTTGTATACAATAACCCACATTGCAACACCCACGAGCGATCCCAAGAACGCTCCGACAATTCCAGTCACAACATTTGAACTGACAGTCTCTTTCCCAAATGTCTGTGTGTTCATTGCTGGCTGTGCATATCCCTGATTCTGGTTATACGAAACATCTACACCAAAGCTCTGTTGATCAATGCCATTTCCATAAGATCCCTGGAACTGTCCATTCTGATTGGTATTATATCCATACTGCTGTCCACCATAATTTTGGTCATAACCATACTGCTGTCCTGCATAATTTTGATCATAGCCATACTGCTGTCCTGCAAATCCATTTATCTGCTGTTCTTCGTTATTCATCATTTTATCCCCCTTTTTATCCCTCTACTGGTGTCCGAGCAGAATCCATACAATCCCGCCATTTGTTTCATTTCCAGTAAATGTATATGTTCCTGACACAAGGCTGTTCGAATACCCTGATCTGAGCAGCCAATCATAATACTCATCTGCATCGCGAAGTCCTATCTGTTCAAGCAGCTGACAGATCTCATACGCTGACATTCCATCAACGATCGTGATCTGACCGCCGCCATTATCATACTTTATTGCACTCGGCTTAGGAGCCTCTGTATTAGCCTCGGTTGTCTTTTCTGTCGTTGCCGTTGATCCCGACTGTGAATTCTTGTCCTCTGTATATCCATTATCCTTAGATGATGGTACTTTCTGTGTGTTGTCACTCAGATCATTGCCGCCCTGTGACGATCCATTATTGTCACTAGATGAAGATCCGCCCTTATTACCAGTCGACGTTCCAGACTTGTCCCCTGTCGATGCACTACTCTTATCATCCGAGCCAGCCGTGCTGCCCGCATTGCCATTTCCTGTGTTGCTGCCGTCTTTGGTGCTTTTGCCGTTGCTGCCACCAGAGTTGACATCGCCTTTTCCATTGATATTGCTGCCCTTCGTGTCTGATGAAACCTTCTCCGTGGTATCCTTTGTAGAGTCCTTTGCAGCATCTTTTGTATTATCTTTTCCTGTTGACTTCTCTGTGGTGTTCTTTTCCGTCTCAGTGGTCTTTGCTGTTTCCGATGTGGAACCCGTGTTTTCTGTATTATCCTGCTGAACAACTTTTGTCGTATTGCCCTGGTCTGAATTATTCTTTCCGGCATTGTCAAAGTTAAATGCAACAGTAACGGTAAGAGCACCCACGATCAAACCTGTTCCAAGTCCTCTGAAAAAACTTTTTTTATACATTTCTTACCTCCCGACCGCTTTACTGCCTGCCAGTCTCATCTGAATTCTCTGTAATTTTTACCTCGTTTATCTGGTCGATCATAACCTTGGCCTCGCCGACACCGATTCCAAGTTTATTTGCAATTTCCATTATGCTGAGTCCTTTTCTGTGAAGCTCAGCCACCTGTGTCTCTGTGTCAACACCTTCATCCCAGATATCCAAAGGCCTGTTCTGTGCAGTTTTTTTCTTCTTTTTCTTCTTTGATCTGTTGTTTCTACTCTTCTGAGGTACCGGTACAACATTTCCCTCCTCTATAGCTGCTGCCATCTTCTCTGGGTTTGCTGCTTCGACAACCGTGAATGCACTATCTGTAACCTGCTTATCCTCTATAGAGACAACTGACTCCTGAGCTTCGTTTACAACTGCACCTTCTGTCTCCTGCTCAGGCACATCGCCATGCTCAGCATCCGCCGTATCGGAAGCCTGTTTCTCAAGTTCCTGATCGATCATATCTCCATCATCCTGATCTGCTGTATCTGACTCTGCCTCATCTGTCTCTGTCGCATCTGTTTCATCATCATCTGTCTCGCCTGCAGCCGGTTCATTAGCTATACTGTCATTTTCCTTCTCATCTTCTGGCTTTGCAGACTCGTCATATGTTATAGGCTCTTTCTCGCTTGTGTCGTCCGGGTCATATGACTCGTATGCCTCCGTCAGGCTCTGATTGATATAATCTATCATCTGCTTCTTCGCCTTCTCGGAGAGCTGTGAAGAGCATGCCTCAAGCTCTTTTCTCATCTTATCCTTTGCCGCCTCAATGCTGGATTCATAATCCGCCATAGCCTTATCTATCCTCTGTGTAGCATCGGATGTCATATCATTAACTCTCTTGTCTGTTGATGCTTTTAACTCATCTATCTCTTTTCTTGCACTCTCCCTGTATTCATCGATCTCCTTCTTTGATGAATCCCTGATCTCGGCAAGCTCTTTCTTTGATGAAGCCTTCACCTCATCTAGGCCTTTCTTCATGTTATTCTTGACTTCATCGCCCTGCTTTTTCAGATCATTTTTCTTCTTTTCTACAAGAAGATCACAATATTCATCGAGCTGTTTCTCAAGCTTCTCCCTGCTGTCTGCAAGCGTACCATCCGTCTCATTCTCCTTCTTGCCGTCTCCGATAAAAAAGCTAATCACTACTATTGCAAGACCTACTACCAATGTCACTATTGCCGCTATAATATTCGGTGTCATATTTCTTCTCCTTTTATATGTTATAACGTATTTCTATCGCATACTTATATCCTAAATGGGTACTGTATAATTCATCAGGCATCCTTCAGTTCATCGAACACAACATCATTTAACACTTTGATGTATGTCCCCTTCATTCCCGAAGATCTCGCCTCTATAACTCCCGCGCTTTCAAACTTTCTGAGGGCATTCACTATAACAGACCTTGTTATACCTACCCGATCCGCCACCTTGCTGGCAACCAGTATTCCCTCCTCGCCGTCAAGCTCTGAGAAGATATGCTTTATCGCCTGAAGCTCTGAGAACGAGAGTGTGCTGATCGCTGAACGAACTATCGCGATCTTGCGGTTCTCCTCCGCATTCTCCTCGTTGAGAGCCCTCATCATCTCAAGGCCGACGACCGTCGTTCCATATTCTCCAAGAATGATATCATCAATATCGTACTCAGTCCCAAGTCTGTACAAAAACAGAGTTCCAAGTCTCTCTCCGGCAATGTCTATCGGAAGAAGCAATCCATGATACTTGTCGATATCCACTCCGTCAAATCCGAGTGTCGTTAGGTTGACATTCTCTTTTGTAGACAAAACAAGCAGAAGTCTCTCGTTGAGCATGTTGTCTATAAGGCTTCCTACCTTTCCCTCGATCAGCTCGTGGATCTCAGGGATATCTTCCCTGTTCTTAAGTCCAAGTATCTTTCCCTTCTTGCTAATAACCATGGCGTTCGACGCCAGAATATCGCTGAGCACATCACAGATATCGTTAAACACGACCTTATGTGAATTGTTATTGTGCAATAACTTGTTTATCTTTCGTGTTTTATCTAACAATTGTACACTCATAAGTTATCCTCCAAATTTTTGTGTAATAATATGTAACAAAAAGTATCTTTTGCGCGAATTTTTATGACTATTTGAAATTCTATCACAATGAATTACTCATAACAAGCCTATTTTATGTAAAGTAGGCATGAATTTAAAAATTTAAGAAAGTGTTGATTTTACTTGCATTTTTAGCCACAACATATTGTGGTAGGATCATTTTTCGACACAATTTTCAACATTATGACAACCTAAGCGTTTTGCTAATTTTCACACAATTATATAAAATAACAGACAATACAACAAAAATCCCGTGGGAAATCCGGATTTCTCCTTCCCTCCCACAGGATATATAATCTCATTTTTAATTTTCTGCCGCCTTATTGTTACATGTATACCCACATTTCTGATCAGCACATACAAGTTTATTGCCCTTGACGACCATGTAGCCACCGCACTCAGGACACTTTTCGTTGCTTGGCATCGCCCATGACATAAAATCACACTCAGGAGCCTTTATACATCCATAGTATCTTCTACCCTTCCTTGTGGTCTTTATGACAACGTCAGCACCACACTTTGGACATGCAACGCCTATCTTCTCATAGAACGGCTTTGTGGATCTGCATTCAGGAAATCCCGGGCATGCAAGGAACTTGCCATGAGGGCCATACTTTACTACCATATTGCGTCCGCACACATCACAGACCTCATCCGACACCTCATCTTCAATCTTTATGGACTCAAGTTCTGCCTCCGCTTTCTTTACCGCCTCATCGAGATCTGGATAGAAATTTCTGACTACGACCTTCCAGTCAACTGCACCCTCTCCTATATTATCAAGAAGTGACTCCATGTTTGCTGTAAAATTTACATCTATTATAACAGGGAACGCCTGCTCCATACTCTGGTTCACCGCATCTCCCAAGGCGGTAACATAAAGCTTCTTCTGTTCTTTTGTTATATATCTTCGCGCAAGTATCGTTGATATGGTTGGTGCATAAGTACTTGGTCTTCCTATACCCAGTTCCTCAAGAGTCTTTACGAGAAGCGCCTCCGTGTATCTCGCCGGTGGCTGTGTAAAGTGCTGCTTTTCATCAAGGCTGTCAAGATTCAGCACATCGCCCTCAGACAGATTGTTGATACCTGCCACACTCTCTCCTCTGTCATTGTCCAGATTGTACACGGCAAGGAAACCATCAAATGCTATCTTGGATGCTGATGTCTGGAATACAGCACTGCCACATCCAACCTTCACGTTCTTGACTGAATATACAGCACCCGACATCTGGCTGGCAAGGAATCTGTTATATATAAGCTGGTACAGTCTGAACTGGTCATGGGATACCTGATCCTTTATCATGACCGGTGAAAGTGCCACATCCGTAGGACGTATAGCCTCATGTGCATCCTGTATCTTCTTGTCAGTCTTGGCTCTTCCATTGGAATCCCCGATATACTGCTGCCCAAAATTGTCTGCAATATATGTGTCTGCTGCCGCAACAGCCTCCTCCGATATTCTGGTGGAATCCGTTCTCAGGTATGTTATAAGACCGATTGTTCCACGGCCCTTTATGTCAACGCCCTCATACAGCTGCTGGGCTATCCTCATGGTCTTTGATGTTGCAAAGTTGAGCTTGGACGACGCCTCCTGCTGCATCGTACTCGTTGTAAATGGAAGCGGAGGTTTCTTGTTTCTCTCGCTCTCCTTTATGGACTTTACAACATACTCTCCGCCATCAAGTGACTTTAATATCTCATCGAGTGCAGCGCGTCCGGATATCTCCTCTTTGTTTGTTCCATCTCCTGTAAACTTGAAAGTGATAGGCTTTTTCATCTTGCCGGCTATGAGATTCGCATCCAATGTCCAGTATTCCTGTGGTATAAAATCATTTATCTCTTTCTCTCTGTCACACACAAGCTTAAGCGCAACTGATTGGACACGGCCTGCTGAAAGGCCTCTCTTGATCTTTGCCCAAAGGACCGGACTTATCTTATAACCAACCAATCTGTCCAGAACTCGTCTTGCCTGCTGTGCATCAACAAGATTCATATCTATATCTCTCGCCTGCTTTATTGAATTCTTGACTGCATTCTTTGTTATCTCATTAAATGTAATTCGCTTGTAATCCTTATCCTCAAGCTTGAGAGCTTTCATAAGATGATAGGATATAGCCTCTCCCTCACGGTCCGGGTCAGTTGCGAGATATATCTTATCCGCTTTCTTCACCGCTTTTCTGAGTGCCGCAAGAATATCACCTTTCCCTCTTATAGTGATATACTTTGGCTCGAAATCATTATCAACGTCTATTCCCATCTGACTCTTAGGAAGATCTCTAACATGTCCGTTTGAAGCTATGACCTCATAGTTTGACCCCAAAAACTTTTTGATTGTCTTAGCCTTTGCCGGAGACTCAACAATAACAAGATTTTTTGCCATAGGTATCTGTTCCTTTCCGTAATATTCTGTGTATAGTCACGAAGCTGTGCAGCGCCTCTCCCTGATATCTCAGGCCCTGCAGTAATAGTTTCTCACCAACTGTTTTACCAGCCTCTTCTTCTCTAATTCAAATAGTATCTGAGCTGTCTCAGACACCGTCATCCCAGCCTCAAAACATATATCATCAATATGTCTTGATTCCAAACGTACACAACTATACACTTTTTTCTCTGCAGGTGCAAGTAATTTTTTGTTAAGGAACTGTCCTTTGACTGTCTGTATTCCAAGTTCTTCCAATATATCCTCAGACGATGTAACACACATTGCGCCCATTTTTATCAGATTGTTACAGCCCGCGCTGCCCGTATCAGTTACTCTTCCCGGAACCGCATACACATCTCTCCCCTGCTCCAGTGCCTGGTCGGCTGTGATGAGGGAGCCACTCTTCTCACGGGCCTCCACCACCAGCACACCGTCTGACATTCCGCTTATTATCCTGTTCCTGTAGGGAAAACGAAATGCCTCCGGTGCCACATCAAGTCCACTTTCCGAGACCACAACGCCTCCGCCATTTACTATGCTGCGGTATATATCATAATTCTCTCTTGGATAAGGCACATTTATACCACTTCCAAGAACTGCCACCGTCTTTCCACCGCCGGATAACGCCGCCCGATGTGCAGTCCCGTCTATCCCAAGTGCCATTCCGCTAACTATCGTAACACCTGCTGCCGACACATCCGCCGAGATCCTGTCCGCCATCGTTCTGCCATACACCGAGGCCTTTCTGGCTCCAACAACCGCCACCGCCGGAGCCATATCCTTCAGCACATTTATATCTCCTGCAGCAAACAGCAGCATAGGTGGATCCGGAATATCATACAATTTTCCAGGATAACAGTCATGCCCTGGATATACATACGTGATATGCCCAGCCTCCAACCTATTCCTGTATTCAAGTACAGCATGCTCCGTCCTGTTCTCCATTACCATTTCAAACTGTTTCTTCGTAAGACTTTCCTGCAAGACCTTTTCTGATGTCTCCCACAACCCACGGATGCCACCAAACCTGAATGCAAGCTCAATCTTCTGGGTGTGTACCATGCGGTTCATCATTCCATACCAGAGATATAGAAGTTCGTCATCTATCATCAGACTGCACCTCCCCCATCCGCATTTCTGAAAAACACCGCTTCCTCAAGATGCCTTACGTTCACATCCTGATCACCGTCAAGATCCGCTATGGTCCTTGCAATTTTGAGCACCCTGTAGCTTCCTCTTGCGGTGAGTGAGAGTCTCGTAAAGCAATCTTCCATAAATTCTTTTTCTGCGTTTCCAAGCGGTATATATTTTTCGCACATGCCGGAGTCGAGCTGCGAATTAAACCGTATGTCCTCACCCTTATACCTGCACAGTTGTATATTCTGGGCAGCCAGGACACGTGCCCTCATCTCTGATGATGAAGCGCCAACTCCGTCCCCGAACAATTCGCCATACTGGACCTTCCTCACATCCACATTTATGTCTATCCTGTCCAGAAGCGGCTTACTTATGCGCGCATTGTAATTTCTTATCTGGTTCACCGTACATGTGCACTTGTTTACATCCGGGTACTGTCCACATGGACACGGATTTCTCGCCGCAACAAGCATAAAGTCCGCTGGAAACCTGTAAACGCCATTAAGTCTTGATATGTTGACCGCCCCCTCCTCAAGTGGCTGGCGCATCACCTCAAGCACACTTCTTCCAAATTCAGGCAGCTCATCAAGAAAAAGGACACCTCCGTGGGCCAGGCTTATCTCTCCTGGTCTTGGATCCCTGCCGCCTCCTGACATGGCATGCAATGAGATCGTATGATGAGGGGATCTGAAGG
This sequence comes from Coprococcus eutactus, assembly GCF_025149915.1. Taxonomy (NCBI): domain Bacteria; kingdom Bacillati; phylum Bacillota; class Clostridia; order Lachnospirales; family Lachnospiraceae; genus Coprococcus; species Coprococcus eutactus. The sequence goes on along the minus strand of NZ_CP102278.1, from coordinate 1,215,671 downwards.
GGCGCCTGTTTATTATGGAGGCGCCATCCTTCAAAAGTCCTGCCACACTGTATATCTCTGTTATCTCTATGCTCTCTTCTAATGTAAGCTTTGGCAGTATGGTTGGAATGCGTCTGGCTATCATGGATTTGCCCGCGCCGGCAGGGCCGGTCATCAATATATTGTGCATTCCCGCCGCCGCTATCTCAACACCCCTCTTCAATGTCTCATGCCCCCTAACCTCAGAGAAATCACATTCCCTTCTGTCAGGTGCTTCTCCCAGCAGTCCGTCTACATCAACATATTCCGGCTCTATGGCACTTATTCCACTGAGATAATCTACAAGCTCTGTGAGACTCTCCACCGGTATAACTGTCATACCATCTATGATCGCAGCCTCCTGTGAGTTGCCAGATGGGACTATGCACTTTCTGATTCCCTGCGTATAGGCATGATGAACTATGGCGAGAATTCCTGTGACCGAACTTACATGTCCGTCAAGGCCCATCTCACCTAATATAAGTATATTTTCAATGGATTCCTGTGGGATGATCCCCATAGACGCAAGTATTCCTACTGCAATTGGAAGGTCAAACGCCGTTCCCTCTTTTCTGATATCCGCCGGAAACAGATTAATAGTGACTCTTTTCGGCGGCAGACTGAAATTGGAATTGCGAAGTGCGGTCCTGACGCGTTCTCCGGCCTCCCTGACGCAGGCGGACAGATATCCAACCATATTCATCATAGGAAGACCGTCATGTATATCCGTCTCAACAGATATAAGCGTTCCCTCCACACCTCGAACAAGTCCACTTAAAACTTTACTGTACATGTCTTATGTGTGCTCCTTTCTGTCCTTCCGGACAGCCTCTCCATTCGAAGCACATATCATATAAACGAGAATAAACTATCCTATCCTACAAGTCAAACTCCTTTTTGGATAGTATCTTTCTCCTGTTTCCAGACCGCAGCTTTGCCGATGCCAGTTTAAGCATCACCACCGCCACAGTCAGATTGAATATAACAGATATCCATGTCATATAGTCCGACATAAACACTGTATAGCCCCCCGCCTTCTCAAGTGACGGCAACAGGCTGTCTGCATAAAAGGTCTGATCTGCAAATTCAAATATCCATAAAAACGGATTCAGTGCATAAATTGTCCTGATCCCTGCCTGATAAAACTTAAAAGCCTCAACACTTGCAGTCATGTACATAGCAGAGATCATAACTCTTCCTGCAAGGTATGATATAAGCACGATTGCAACCACAGTTATGATAGTTGATATAGTGGCTGACACCGATGTCTTTCGCACACAAGAATAAAACATTCCAAAACTTCCTATATATATATCAACATACAAAACGATTCCGATAAACTCAAACAGTGACTTCCATCCAAGACCTCCCACGACAAACGACACAGCAAGGAATGGAAGAGTTGCCACAACATACATAAATGTTGTCACCATTGCAGAGGCAAGTTTTCCTGCTATTATAGAAAACGACCTGACAGGTGTTGTGAGCATTATCTCTAGTGTCTGCCTCTCACGCTCGCCCGCTATCGATGTAGCTGTCATCACAGGCAGGACCATGCATATTATAGCCAGCTCACATCCCCCAAGAATAGGGAAAAGCTTTACTATGTATGAATAATATGCCTGATAACCCGATCCAAATGACATGGCAAATGCGACTGATGCAATGATGGCGAAGAGACAGTTTATCATGGTCACCACTATTATCATCTTCGGGCTTCTGGCATTTACAAGCGCATCCTTCCTGAGTATCGGATTAATGAGTGTTGTTTTTGTCATCTGCACCACCTCCTGTGATCTCAAGAAACAGGGATTCAAGATTCTCCTTCTCCCTAACAAACTGATGCACATGAACACCGTTATCCACAAGGCTCCTCAGAAGCTCCGCATCACTCTCACGGTCCCCGTGATAATACACTATTAGTTCTCCATCTTTTTCAGTTATGCGGTCAACGCTGAAGCGCTCCCTGATTATCACGGATATACGGTCAAGCGCCTCGTGTCCGCTGAGTCCTAATATATACCCCCTTATCTTTACAGGCGCCTCCGCATGTCCCTGCGCCATTATATCATCAACCTTACCGCTGGACACTATCCTTCCGTGATCGATTATCCCTATGCTCGTACACATCTCCGAAAGCTCCGGCAATATATGTGAACTTATCACTACTGTCTTGCCCAGTTCTCTCAGTTTCTTCATTATGTCTTTCATCTCTACTCTAGCTCTCGGATCAAGTCCAGAGTTTGGCTCATCTAATATCAGCAGCTCAGGATCATGGATAAGGGCTCTTGCCACACAAAGTCTCTGCTTCATACCTCTTGACAGCACATCCACAAACTCCTCTCGCTTGTCTGACAGATCTACGAGCTCCAGCAGTCTGTCTGCCATCTCATCTGAAGCCTGTCTGGACATTCCATACATGGAACCGTAGAATTCCATATACTCTATAACCTTAAAGTTGTCGTATACTCCAAAGAAATCAGGAACATATCCTATCTTACGCCTGACATCCGCCGACTTTTTCAGTACATTAACGCCATCTATCAGAAGTTCTCCCGATGTAGCCTTAATTAGTCCGCACATGATCTTCATGGTGGTGGTTTTTCCAGCCCCGTTAGGACCCACAAAACCAAATATTTCCCCCTTGTCGATATGGAGATTCAGATTGTCCAGGGCAGCGAATCCGTCATAATATTTTGTCAGATTCACAATATCTACCATCACTGTCCACCCCCTCTTGCACTTATACGCGGAAGATATGTCTCTGTATAATCCTCACCCTTATGTGGCGATATGCATCTCAGCCGCATCTCATTATTTTCAATATAAGGAGCCAGTCTGTCTCCCTCTATCTCCTGTGAACCATTTACAAATATGACATCGTAATTGTCTGTATAAAAATTATATGCCTTCACGATCACATTTGCTGTTGACTCATCCTTCGTACTGCTCTCTCTTGTAACGGTAGTTATATTGTCATCGTTCTGGAAGCATATATCTATGTCCACCTGATCCGAATACATCATAAGATCATCGGTGTCATAATCCGACTGTTCAAATCTGTTGACATCCCTTGTGTATATATTGCTGTAATATGCACCGTCTAAATCCTCATAATCCTGGGGATGTATATCATATACCACGTAATTACCATATTTCTCAGATGACTGACCATCACTTATATCGGCCTCCTTATCTATCGTGGCCCACACAGCTATCCTGCCCATTCCTGATGGAACCGATGAATACGCTCCCATCTTGAGCAGCATATAATAATTTCTCGACATCATGACATCTGCCTCATCATCATAATTATAGCCGCTTCCAAATCTGTATATATAATAGTTTTTCATGCAGTCTATTGATAAACCATTTGTCATCTTTCTGTTCTGGAGCTTATTTATATCCATGGATTCCCCTGCCGGCAGGCTGTCCAAACAGTAATAATATCCATCAGTCATAACAACCACGTCCCGCATATCATATGCCGTGTTGTTCTTTACACTTCCCTCTATGCCATCAGTGTAAAGCTTCAATGAACTGTCAAATCTGCCTATGTCATTTGTCGTCACGCTGCTCGCCTGAAGACTTATGCCGCCAAATGGAATATGGGTATCAAACTTCATCGTTATGCCATCATCGCTGGCGCATCTCTCAATGTTCATAGACTGGGAATATGTGGCATCTCCGTAATACTCATCCATAACCTGTACGTTGTCATACTCACTGTTCACATCCACTGAGTAACTATCTGCCTTAGAGCCTATTATGTATGTATATACATTCTGTCTCATAATGTTATCGCTTATGTCCGCCGATTCAAATGTAAGTTCCAGGGGTCTCGTCACGCTGTATCTGGTACTTACAATGTATATTGCAATAGTTCCAACCAACGCCCACGCAGGAACCGTTATCCACATCCACTCTCTCCTGCGAAGTTTTTTCAACACAACGTAGGTTACAGGGCCGCACAGTATCAGGTAAACCACCAGTATCACTATAAAAATATACGGTGATACCACCTTCTTCCTGTTTGTATTTATCGCATTTATTATTCCATAACCTGCACTGTTATCGTAAAATGAACCCTGGACAAAGTTGTTTATCTTGTCGGTGTAGCCAGCCTTGAGTATCATCTCCATAAGCTGCAGTTCACCGCTGCCGCCAGCCACCGGTTTTGATACCAGAGAATACGGAACCACCACTACCCTGCCGTACCCTGTATCCAGAACACTTACACCACCTAACGCGTCGTTTACCTGTGCTCCATATACCGAGATATCTGCAACAGATACTTTCTTATATTCAGTTGAACTGCCTTTATCAGACCATACAGTGACATTTTTCGATGAACTTCCATTTAATTCATAGTTGATGAACTTGCTGTTGAATCCGCCCAGAACTCTGTCCGCATCTTTGCCAAGTGACAATATGAGAGTACCACCCTCGAAAACCCACTCCTGCAAAGCCTCCATCTGATCTTCTGAGAGCTTTGAGGTATCATATTTATCTATCAGAATATAATGGACAACCTCCAGTCCCTGAAGCGAATCTGGGAACAGGTCTGTCTGCATATTCAGTTTTCTGACACTCACACTGTCACTCTGGGTTCTGACCCTCGCATCTTCCAGATTCTCAAATGAATCCCGGTCATCAGACAGTACTCCGACTGTTGTCGCCATCTCATAACCGCTCACACTTGGCTGATCACTCTCAGCATATACTACCTGACCATCCTCATCCTCTATCTGAACGAGCAGCCTTCCATACCCAAGCTCATTTACATAGAATTTCACTGTGTTGTCCGAGTCTGCTCCCCAGTCGATCTCCTGGGAATATTTCATGGTTGCACTGTCACTGTACACCTCGTCATAGTCCGGCATAAGAACTACCCTGCCGCTAAACTCCACATCTGTGTGCACATTCAGTACAACCTGAGAGCCCGAATCATAAACCGCATATCCGTCAATACCATAATTCAGGCTTACACTGATGTCAGGATTTCTAGTGATGATCTTGCGTTCTATCTTTCCATATGTACTTCCATCTGCACTGATTTCAGTTGTCCCATCCGATTCATCGTCCATCTCTGCAAATGAGTCATCGCCTTCATCATCCTGTGTATCATATACTGTATTTATAGCCTTACTTCCCGCCTGTGACAACGCTGCCGCATCAGCCTTTATCTGTGTCACCGGCGCCAGATTAGTAAGAAGCATTATCGCTATTGCACTTCCACATACCAAATTATTTTTGAACATATGATGCCTTTCTGTTCCGTTATAGTTTTACAACTATGCTAATAATAAATTCTACAAGAAAATTACGCAACTTACACTTTCGTAAGACCTTTTTCAACATTCCACTCAATAATCTTTCCGGCGTTATGGCACAAAAAATCCCTGTATACAAAGCTTGCCTGTATACAGGGATCTTATTTTTAACTGAAATATACAACTTCCTCTTCAGGAGCACTTGTAAGTGTGACCTTCTCAGCCGTAAGAACTGGTCCTTCTCCGTCAAAATCAGGATAATACTCATATCCGATCTTCGCTGTCACATCCACCCACTGTCTATCCACAAGATTTCTAGCTCCCTGATAGTAACACTTGAATCCGACAAACTGGATATCCTCAACACAACATGTCATGGCAAATCTTCCAGGAACAAATGCGTTGCTTCCGTACTGCTTTGGTCTGAATACCATGGCCTTGAAGTGTATCTTCTTGCCATCATATCGCTCCTTCATATCTGATGCATCCACATACCAGATACCGAAATCGTCATCCGGAAGTTCTATGACATCAGCGGTCACATCATACGGCAGATCCTCTGGCTCATTTGTCTCAGGTGCTATAGAACCATCCTTCATTTCAAAGATGATCTGTGCTCTCCTGTTCACTGCCTTGATAGATCTTCTCCACTCGGGGATCTTGGAGTTCTCATCGCATCTATTGAAGATCACCATGTCCGCGCTGTTAAACTGTTCGACCATAGTCGCCTTCATATTCTGTGAATACACATCATATGTCTCAGCATTCACAAATGAGATAACCTGAACGACTGTCCATCCCTTTGGAACTCTTATCTCAAATATCTTATCAAGCTTCCACATACCATTGTACTCGATCATAACCTGCTCAGGCTCATACTTGTCCTGAAGATCAAGGAGATGGTCAGTTGTAAGCTGATCTTCCTCTATAAACTCTGTATATATATTCGCCTTCTTCAGAGCCTCAAGATCGTACTCTTCCTCTCCATCCTCGCAGACAAGAAGCAGAGTCTTGGCTCCGCCTGTAAAGCCCCTGTCCATAAGAGTTTCCTTGGCAAATGTTGTCTTGCCGCTCTCAAGGAATCCCATGAACACATATACGGGTATCTCTTTATTCTGACGTCCCATCATATTAACTCCTTATTTAAACCTCGAACAGCTGTGCAAGGTCATCTTCCTTAAGCTTGCTTCCTATTACACAGAGCTTTCCTGTGATATCTGCCTTACCCTTTCTGATCTCAAACTCACCTGGTACAAGATCAAAGTACAGCCAGTCACCAGCATCGCTAGGCACAATTCCCTTTGCACGTAGGATAATGCCATACTTCTCTGTGTCAGCCAGGGTGTCAAGAATCTCTCTGAGCTTATCCTCATTGTACTTGTGAGGTGTCTCCTTGCCCCAGCTTGTAAATACCTCATCTGCATGATGATGGTGATGATCATGGTCATGACATCCACATGTGCACTCATCTCCATGATCGTGGTGATGCTCGTGATCATGGTCATGATCGTGATGATGCTCGTGATCGTGGTGGTCATGGTCATGATGGTGATCATGATCGTGACATCCGCACGTACAGTCATCTCCGTGATCATGCTCATGATCATGTCCGCTCTTTGCCTCATCCATCATTGTCTCCTCAAGAGACTTATAGTTCTGCATAGCCTCTCGGATAGCAGCTCCATCAAGCTCATCCCATGGAGTTGTAATGATTGTTGCATGATCATTCTTCTCTCTGATCATGGCTACTGCCTTCTCTATCTTGTCCTGTGTAGTTGTCTGTGTTCTACTCAGGATGATAGTGTTGGCACTTTCTATCTGGTTGTTGAAGAACTCACCGAAGTTCTTCATGTAAATCTTGACCTTTGATACATCTGCAACAGTTGTATAGCTGTCAAGCTCCACATCGAGATCTGCTGCCACATCTTTAACTGCCTTGATAACGTCAGACAGTTTGCCAACTCCTGATGGCTCAATAATGATCCTGTCAGGTGTATAGTCTGTTATAACCTGCTTGAGTGCAGTACCAAAATCTCCGACCAGTGAACAACAGATACAACCTGAGTTCATCTCTGTGATCTGAACACCGGCATCCTTCAGGAAACCGCCATCGATTCCGATCTCTCCAAACTCGTTCTCAATAAGAACCAGCTTTTCTCCCTTAAATGCCTGCTCAATAAGTTTCTTGATCAACGTTGTCTTACCGGCTCCAAGGAAACCTGAGATAATATCAATCTTTGTCATATCAATCACTCCTTAAACAAATTTATATTAAGACTGCGCATATGAATTATGTCTGCACAGCTTTGATATCAATACATCCTTATGGATTATACTCGATTGCCCTGATTTTTGCAAGGAATCATGTGTACATCCACCTGGTTGAATGGAATCTCTATTCCATTTTCATCAAATGCTTTTTTCAGCTTCCACATAGCGTCCCATTTTGCATCAAAAAACTTCTCGATCCTTGCGTAGAACTTGACATACATATTGATCCCGCTGTCAGCAAATTCATCTATATACAGCAATACCTGTTCATCCTTCAGATAACCGTCAACATCCTTTATCACATCCAGTGTAACTCTCTTTACCTTCTCTATATCCGAGTCGTATGCTACCGAAAATGGGATCTCAACTCTTCTCATATCATGTTCCGTGACATTTACGAGAGAAGTGTTGGATATGTTGCCATTTGGTATGACTACTGATTTATTATCAAGGGTTATAAGTCTGGTGTAAAAAATATCTATTGATACGACTGTGCCCTCACAGTGTGTATTGTTCTCTACTATATAATCTCCAACTCTGAACGGTTTTAGCATGAGGATAAGCAGCCCTCCCGCAAGGTTGGACAAGCTGCCCTGCAGAGCAAGACCAAGCGTTACTCCCGCTGTGCCCAGTATGGTAATGAACGATGTTATCTGAAGTCCCACAATGCTTGCAGCCGTGAGAACTATCAAGACATTTAACACAACTTTCACAGCCGACACGAAAAATCCTGCAACACTCGTGTCAAGCTTAGACTTCTCAAAGCTCCTTCTTAGTATCTTTAGGAGCAGCTTCACAAGCTTGAAGCACACTACCATAAAGATAATTGCCACAACTATGCTTCCCAGCTTTGACATACACCAGTCTGTAAGTTTCTGGATGTACTGTCCTATGACACTCACCTGGTCCGTTGCCTCTTTCACGGCGTCTTCAACAACATTTTCCGTGGTCGCACTGTATGATGCCATATTGACTAAAGTCTCTGGTAATATCATAAATATACATTCCTCCTGTCTTCATTACTCAACAAAATATATGAAATACTAAGCTAAAAACGCTGTGCAGAAATCCCAGCCACAAGCCGCCCATCCCCGCACAGCGTCATATCTCTATCGATCTATAGTCGCTATCTCTATAGCTTATTTAGTATTTACATGGGCAAAGACCGCAAATGACAGCGCTGGAGCAGTAACCGTTATCCTACCATCAGCGGAGCTCTTATAGCCTCTGTTATTGTTTCCCTCGCCTCCAAACTTCTGGTTGTCACTGGAGAACACCTCTCTGTACCTGCCATCTGCAAGCACTGGCATACTGTACTCCGCATCCTTAAGTCCGAAGTTGCACACTACATACATCACATCATCAAGCCTCATTCCCCTTCTTACAAATGACATGACCTGTCCATCTTCACTGAACTCCACATTGCCATCTGCCTGTCCGTGAAATGCTGTCTTTGAACTGTACAGCTTGTTGATCTCCTTAACATACTTCTGAAAGTAGCTGTTGGCATCAAATTCAAGTACCGACCAGTCTATCAGACTTCTGCCATCAAATCCGTTAAATCCGCCTAGCTCCTGACCCATAAATGTGAGCTTTCTTCCCGGAAGCGTCATCACAAGTCCGAAAAGCACCCTAAGATCAGCATATTTGTCTTCATATCCTCCCGGCATCTTTGATGCATAACTGCCTCTCTGTCCAGCAACAGCATCATGGCTGAGTGCCCAGACAGAACTGTCACTCTCATCAAATGTGATACCACAGGTGTAATCACTGAAGCTTCCTCTGGCTGCCGGCGGGATCATCATATAATCCGTCACCCTCGTCACAGCCTCATTGTTCCATCCAAGACCGACAAGCACATCCGCATATCTGTCACCAGTGATGTTTCTGAATTCTCTCACCAGCTCTTCATCCTCTATCCTGATTCCGTCAAGGTGATAGGTATCGATCCAATACGACAGACAATCTATGTCCTTCACAGTGACCATATCCATGATCACCCCTATGCCCTTGCTGTGCAGATGATCGACCATCGCCATGAAATCTACTGGTGTTCCATACCTCGATGTCGGCGCAAACATTCCCACAGTATCATATCCCCAGCCTGAATCATCTCCGTACTCCATAAGCGGCATGAACTGGATATAGTTATATCCCATATTCTTCACATAAGTGGCTATCTCCCTGCCAAACTCTGCGTATGTCAGCTTTCCGTCGTCAGGAACATTGCCCCATGTAGGCATATGAACTTCATATATATTGACGCCTGCTGCTTTGTTTCTGTTCTTCATATACGCTGAATCATTCCAGCTGTACTCAAGTTCTGTCAGTATGGATGCATTGCCCGGCGCCACCTCATAAGCAACCGCATATGGATCCGCAAATATATCCACATTGCCATCTCTATATAATGCCTCAAACTTATATCTCGTATTCGCAAGATCTCCCGGAATAAACAGTTCGAATATATCCGTATAATCAATCCTTCTCATAGGATTTACTCTTCCGTCCCATCCGTTAAAATCGCCAACCACGCTGACTCTGACTGCCCCCGGCATATTCATACAGAACGACACACCGGAAACTCCGTTCATCGTGATCTTTCTAGCCCCAAACACTTCCTTCACATGGAATCCGGACTCCACATCATCATCGCCATCAACGACTTTCATGACCATCTCCGGATCAACGCTGTAACCAAATGAATAAGGATCATATATATCTTTTACGACATCCTCCTCACCTGATTCCCCCCATATCTTTTTTGTAACCCTGAGTTTATATGCAAATTCTGATCTATCTTTTATTCTGACCGTAAAAAATCCCTGGGATCCTATCTCCTTCATCGGATATTCCTGCTCCCCATCCATCACAGACACGGATGCAGCCCCAGGCAGATATGCATTCACATAACAGTCTTTAAGACATTTATGCATTCCCAGTATATGATGAGGATTGCCGTGTGTAGCTCTTGTTATCGATGCAATCTCATCTGACTTTAGTACAAATATATCCATAAAACCTTCTCCTACATATTTATCTTCCGTCTATGGCGTGAATGAATATTCCACTCCTAAGCTTTGGCTCAAACCATGTAGACTTCGGCGGCATGAGAAGACCAGCATCCGCTATATCAAATAGCTCTGTGATCGATGTAGGATACATGGAAAATGCAACTGCCATTCCGTCATCCACCAATCTCTCGAGCTCTGAAAGTCCTCTGATTCCCCCTATGAACATGATCCTCTGATCTGTTCTCGGATCCTGTATTCCAAGTATCGGTGCAAGCACATTGTCCTGAAGCACCGACACATCCAGTCTTCCGACCACATCATCTGGTACAATACTGTCCTTAACATTCAGCCTGTACCACTGTCCATCAATATACATGCCAACCTGTCCCTTGATATCTGGATCAACGGGGGTGCTGCTCTCAGCCACATCAAATATCTGTGATATACTGTCCATAAATCCATCTTTATCAAGTCCATTCAGGTCCTTAACGACTCTGTTATACGGCATGATCATGAGCTGATCATGAGGGAAAAGTACAGAGAGGAAATAATTGAACTCCTCTTGTCCGGTGTATCCCGGATTCTTCTCTCTCATATGCATTCCAGCCTTCACAGCAGATGCAGCCCTGTGATGTCCATCCGCAATATATATGTCATTTACATTGTCGAAAGCCTCTTTGATGGTGTCGATATCCCCCTGATCTTCTATGATCCATACATTGTGGGTTATTCCATCGGGCGATGTGAAGCCATAAAGCTTCTCTCCGCACTTCACTCTGCCTATGATCTCATCAACCTTATCTATAGCTCTGTACGCAAGGAATATAGGCCCCGTCTGCGCCCCGCACGCCTCAACATGCTTTATTCTGTCTATCTCCTTGTCTTCTCTTGTGTTCTCATGCTTCTTGATAACCCCATTCATATAATCGTCTATAGAAGCACATGCCACAAGTCCCGTCTGATGTCTGCCATCCATGATAAGCTCATAAATATAATAGACTGGTCTGCGCTCCATAATATACGTTCCATCATCTATCATACCCTGAAGCAGCTGGCCAGCCTTATCATATACACATGGAGCATATGTATCTACATCTGGTCCAAAGGATGTCTCAGCTCTGTCCACTTTCAAAAATGATAATGGTTCACGCTTGACCTCTATCTCTGCTTCCTGACGGTTATACACATCGTATGGCAAGGCAGCTACTCTGCCTGCAACATCGGGTCTCGGTCTATAGGCTCTAAAACTTCTGATTGTTGCCATATTCATTACTCCTGTCATAAATATTTTATTGTATGTGCCAATTAACCTCTTACTGCCTTGACAACCTTCTTAATGGAATCCTCATATTCCTCTTCTGATGAGTTCTCAAATATAAAGAGATCCTTGATATTGGTTGGTGGATTGAAGTTCTGGCTGTTGATGTACTCATCCCAGTGCTCAAGCTTCCATGTATCTCTGTCTGAAGCTCTCTTGATCATTCTCTCGTGACATACATCTTTTCTTGTATTTACCCAGATAACGAAGAGCTCTGCATCCTTCTCAGCCAACTTGGCACGAAGGTTATCAAGATACTCATCATCTCTGATCTCCTCTGTGAACGGAGCATTGATAAGTACTGTATCATTGTAATCCAGTGCCTCAAATGCAAGATCCAGTACACAGTAATACTCGTAATCTCTGATCTCCTTCTGGAAGAAGTCTGATGAACGATTGTACTCCTGTCCGGCAACTACAAATATCTGCTTTGAGAGCACGATCAGTGTATCCTTGTCAAGGTATACACAATTGTGAAGTGCCTTTGCAACCTGCTTTGAAATAAATGTCTTTCCACATGCTGGTGGTGATGTAACTAAAATAAGCTTCTTCATATCTATAAATGCCTCCATGTAAATGAAATCAATTTTTCTAATAGTTTATCACAATTACAATTTGCTTACAACATTTTTTAACGTTAAATAAAAATAAAGAACAGCATACGACACCCATCGGGGACGGAGGTACCTGTCCCCCTATGTTCCTGTTCACATAAAATAAGACCCACCATATATCAAATAAAATGCGAAAATGATTATATAGCAGGTCTTATTTTAATTATTTTATATTTAATCGTTAATTGTTAATATTTTAACATTAATCAATATACGTTTACTTTACGACAACTGTACATCTTGCATACTTGCCACTACCATCCTTAGCTTTGCAGGTTATGACAGCCTTACCTTTCTTCTTTCCAGTTACAACACCATTAGCTGCAACTGTGGCAATGGACTTATTTGAAGATGTCCATGCAACCGCTCTGTTATTCGCTATTGTAGGAGCAACTGTAGCCTTAAGTGCAACTCTTCCCCCTCGTTTTACAGCTACTGATGTCTTGTTGAGCTTAACACGGGAGACTCGAACTATCGATGTAATTGTACATGAAGCTGTAAGATTTGTGCCATCAGCTGTCTTACACGTGATTACTGCTGTTCCTTTTCCAACAGCTTTAACTACACCAGTTGCAGTCACTGTTGCAACCTTTTTATTTGATGAAGACCATACCACCTTCTTATTGCTTGCTGATGCAGGACCAACTGCATATTTCAGTGTATATGTTGATCCCTTCAACATAGTCTTCTGGTATACCCCTAACTTTATTGATGTTGCAGGCTGTACTACCTTTACTGTACAAGTTGCATATTTTCCACTACCGTCTTTAGCCGTACAAGTGATAGTAGCTGTGCCCTTTGCAACCGCTGTTAGATATCCATTTGACACATTCACAATCTTCGGATTTGAAGTTTTCCAAGTAACTTTCTTATTGTTGGCATTAGCAGGTAAAACCGTTGCCGCAAGTGTGTATTTGCTTCCTTTTGCAAGAGACAACTTAGTTGCTGACAATGTTATCTTTTTTACCGGCTGGATTACATTGACAACATACGTAGACCGTGTACCTACTCCATCTGATGGCACTGCTGATATTACAGTCACACCTCTGCCCACAGCCGTTACCGTTCCATCTGAAGCTACAGTAGCAACCGCTTCATTTGACGTTGACCATGTAATTTCCCTGCTATTTGCAGTATCCGGCTGGATTGTATATGTATTTTTAAATTTAGCCCCTACCTTAACGTCTTTTCTTGCCTCATTAAAAGATATTCCTGTAATCTGCTGATATACAGTCACTGTAAAGCTTCTTACTATATCGCTTCCGTCTTTGGTCTTTGCTGTGATTGTTGCTTCACCAGGCTTAACACCTGTAACAGCTACAGTTGTTCGTCCGCCACTTACTGTAGCTATACCTACATCACTTGACTCCCATATAAGATTTCCATTACTTGCATCCGCTGGAATGACACTAATATCCATTCTTGATGCTCTTCCAATATATGCTATCATGGAATCTTTCTCAAGCTTAACATCTGATACCAGTTTTTTAACCCGAAGTCCTATCTGACGATATTTTCCGCTTCCATCAGCTGCTGTTGCTTTTATTGTAACAGATCCTTTACCTACAGCTGTTATATTTCCTTCTTGATCAACCGTAGCAATTTTGTCATCACTTGACGACCATATAAGTTGCTTATTATTTGCATTCTCAGGTGTTACCTTAGTAACTGCCTGCATCTTTTCTCCTATTATGAGTTCATTCTTCTCAACATTAAGTTCTATATTCGTAACATTCTGATTTACAGTAACCTCACAACTAGCAAAAAGATCATCTGAAAGATAGCAGGTAATGACTGCTGTACCACGCTTAATAGCTGTTACATAACCATTGCTAGCCACTTTGGCAACCTCTGAATCAGAGGAAACCCATTTCTGGGTATATTTTGACTCATCTTCTGCATCAATCTTCACGCTTAGCTGAACTGATCTGTCTTTAGGAAGTGTGAGTGTGCACTCAGTTCTATCCATAGTGACTCCAGCTACTGCCTCAAGTACAGTAACCGTACATTTGCTCTTGAGTACATTAGGATTATCATCAGCTATGCAGGTTATGTCCACTGTTCCTGCCTTATGTGCTGTAAGTTTTCCATTTTCATCTACAGAAACTATACTGTCATCCCCTGATACCCATGTTACATTCTGATTAGCTGTAGCTGCAGGACTGATTATCGCTGTAAGAGTCGCTGTCCTACCTGCAATCATTGAAAGTGTTCTCTGTGATACCTGAATGCTATCTGCCCTCTGAATGACATTCACCTGGATAACCATCTTGGTTTCCGGATTATCCTTGGAGGTAAAGTGAAGATATGCAATACCAGGACCTACTGATGCTAACTGTCCATTTCTAAACGAAACCACAGAGTTCGATTCATTGTCACAGTTATCCTTAGAATCAGATATAACACATGTATATCCTGAAAATTTGGGAGCTACAACACCATCTGTATTGTAGAATTTAGCTGTCAGATTCTTCGTACTAATACCAGCATATCTTCCACACTCAAGATCAATCACAGAATTATCCCCATAAGCTATATCTGTTCCATCATCATTCTTATTATCTCTGTCAATAAAACTCATTCTATTTACAGGATTATGGCATTCTATATTGATGTATCCAACAGGTCTTCCGTTGAGGTTTGTAGTTATCTGAGCGGTTCCGCTTTCCTTACATGTAACCTCTCCTAAGTTATTAACTGATACTACTCTGCTGTTATTTGAGCTCCATGTTATATTCTCATGAAGATTGCCATCCTTATCCCTTGCAACAAGTTTAGTTGTACTTCCTACCACACAATTCAGTGTAGAACTACCAGCCTGTGTAAACTTGCCATTTACTGAATAATATACCTGAACTGTTAAAGGATTCAGAATATTAAGTGTGAATTTAACTTTTCTTGTTCCATAACCACAATAATATTGATATTTTATCTCTGTGGAATCAAGATCTGCATTAAGACTATAATTATTTATTGTACCACCTGTTGCAGTGTATATCGCTCCGTTTTCTTCACCCAACGCAAGTCCAGCATATCCAATAGTAGTATTCTTTCTACCATACTCAAATTGTTCCTTAGTTTCGTTCCAAACTTTTATCTCACTATCATTGTAAGCTCTGTGGAAGTTATATAGACTATTATATTTAGTTAAATCAAAATCATAATTTGGCTTGTCAAGTGTTATATCTCTGCTATTACCTATACAGCTAAATGATCCGCCTTCTTCCGAATTAAAAAGTTTAGTACAGTCTGAAACATCTATGCAGACAAGTCTGTTCCTGTCCAATGTCAGATCACGAAGATTAACATTCCTTGATAAATCTATACTCTCAAGTATGTTATCACTAAGATACAGTGTCTCAAGTGCCGCATTACTTGATATATCTATAGATTTGAGATCATTTGAATTCAAATTCACATACTTCAATGCTGCATTAGAACTTATGTTCACATCTTGAAGTCCAATCCCTGATGCAGATAAAGTACTCAAGGCCGTATTACTAGAAATATCTAACGTACCAAGTGGTGTACCATCAACTGTAAGACTTGTCAATTTACTGTTATTAGCTATATCCAGAGACTGAAGTCTTGTCTCCGAACAATCCAATATTGTAAGATTTGGTGTATCTGTGATGTCCAGATCAGCAAGGTTATTAGATGCACAATTAAGGCTGATAAGCGATGTATCACCAGAAACATCAAGTTTTGTTATTGATCCCTTTATCGAACTTGCTGTAGCGTCACAATAAAGGCTCTCAAGTGCAGTGTGGTCAGATACGTCCAAAGTGGATAATCCCGACATAGCCTGACAACGTAACGTCTTAAGCTGCATATTCTCTGACAAATCAAGAGTTTTAAGAGAAAGTCCACTTACACTTAGATATGTAAGTCCTTTCATACTTCTTACATCAACGCTCTCAAGATTTGTTCCGCTGGCATCAAGATGTGTAAGATTGTCATAATTTGAAAGCGAGGTGAGTCTAGTAATGTCATTTCCACTTATATCCAGATATGCCAAATCATCAGCAGCAACTGGAAGTGTAAGATCACTCATCATGTTGTTTGATACATCCAAATATTCCAACTTTGTAAGATTCTGTATATCCATGTTCTTTATACCCTGACCGCTACAGTTGATTTCTGTCAGGTTAGTGAATACCTCTATACCATCTACATTCTGTACTGCTTTTCTACCATATTCAGCTTTACTGTCAATATCATGAATATCTATACTTCTGACTGCAGAAATTTCATCTGCATCAAGATATCCATCGCTATTTGTATCAAAATTATTAGATACATACTTTTTAAATATTGAATCATTCCTAAATGTGTCATCAATATTTACACCATCTGCAGCCATTGCTGTTACCGATCCAATACCAGCAAACGGCTGAAGTACCATGGCCACACTCAACACTGCAGGCAGCCACTTTCTCCCTTTTCTCATGTTCTACCTCCCTTATTATGTATGCATTATGTATGTCATAATGATACGGCTCATGCATATGCATATTTATAGATATAATAATTTTAGTACAAGTATTTGTGCACTGTCAATAACATATTAGCCAAAACAAGCCTGTTCAGCCAGCGGTTGACACAAATTATGTCAATGTCGGCTAAACAGGCTTAATTCTGTCTAATATTTATAAATTATCAGATTTTATACCGCGAGAAATTTATTTCTTTGTGATATATCCCTTTGCCTTCAGAAGTTCTGCGCAGAGAACTGCTCCACCTGCAGCGCCTCTTACAGTGTTATGGGAAAGACCAACGAACTTCCAGTCATATACTGAATCCTCACGGAGACGTCCAACGCTGATGCCCATACCGTTCTCGAAGTCAACATCCAAAGATACCTGTGGTCTGTTGTCTTCCTCGAGATACTGGATGAACTGCTTTGGTGCGCTTGGAAGGTTCAACTCCTGAGGTGCGCCCTTGAAGCTTGTCATAGCCTCGATGAGCTGCTCCTTTGTAGGGTTCTTTCTGAACTTTACAAATACAGTTGCTGTATGTCCGTTGAGAACAGGAACTCTGATACACTGGCTTGTGATAGTGATTCCTTCTGCAGGAACGATCACACCATTCTCCTTGTCTACCTTACCCCAGATCCTGAGTGGCTCCTTCTCTGACTTCTCTTCCTCACCGCCGATATATGGGATGATGTTGCCAAGCATCTCAGGCCAATCCTTGAATGTCTTACCTGCTCCTGAGATTGCCTGATATGTGCTTACGATCACCTCATATGGTTCAAATGGCATCCATGCTGTAAGTACAGGTGCGTAGCTCTGGATCGAACAGTTAGGCTTAACTGCAACAAATCCTCTCTCTGTTCCAAGTCTCTTCTTCTGGAACTCAATAACCTCTGCATGATCTGCATTAATCTCCGGAACCATCATAGGAACATCAGGAGTCCATCTGTGAGCTGAGTTATTCGAAACTACAGGAGTCTCAGTCTTGGCATAAGCCTCCTCGATAGCCTTGATCTCATCCTTTGTCATATCAACTGCTGAAAATACGAAATCAACTGTGGCAGCGACCTTTTCCACCTCATTGACATTGTATACCACAAGTTTCTTAACTGCCTCAGGCATCGGTGTATCCATCTTCCATCTGTCACCTACTGCCTCTTCATATGTCTTGCCTGCACTTCTTGGGCTGGCTGCAACTGTAACGACCTCGAACCAAGGGTGGTTCTCAAGAAGTGAGATAAATCTCTGACCTACCATACCTGTTGCGCCAAGAATACCTACCTTTAACTTGTCACTCATCTTTCTTCTCTCCTATCTTTTTAATGACGGCAATTGCGTAACTTTTATGATGAAAGTCTTGTGTATTAGTATACCAATCAGGGGTCGCTCCCGCTTAACTCAGCCTACAGCGGTACTAAGATGCCGCTGGCGCGTCATCTAAGGACCGGTGGCTTCGTATTCCCCTGATTTGGTAATACTAACCACAAAACTTTCAATCCACCTCTGTGATTATTGCAATTGCCTGTTTTAGGTAAAATCCAGTATATTGCTCGATACTCGAGAATTACTTCGTTCTACTTTATATTATTTATTTTATAACTCTGACCTTTACTACGCCCTCGATTGCTGAGAGTTCTGCGATGTCATCCGCAGTTGGCTCTACACCGATATCAAGGATAGAGTATGCATAATCGCCTTTTGCCTTGCTGATCATTCCTGATACGTTGCCACCCTTCTTGGCGAATACTCCTGTGAACTGTGTGAGCATATTAGGGATGTTCTTGTGGCAGATAGTAACTCTGGCTACATCACTGCACTCTCCCATGTTGACATTTGGATAGTTTACTGAGTTCTTGATGTTACCATTGTTGATGTATGCCTTGATCTCCTTACATGCCATAACTGCGCAGTTGTCCTCTGACTCTGCTGTAGATGCTCCAAGGTGCGGGAATGCTACAACATTCTTGTAACCTGCTATAGCTGGGTTCGGGAAATCTGTCATATACTTTGCTACCTTGCCCGAGTCAAGTGCAGCCTTCATATCCTCATCGTTAACCAGTACATCTCTTGCAAAGTTGAGGATCTTCACGCCGTCCTTCATCATGGCAAATGCATCTGCGTTGATCATGCCCTTTGTGCTGTCAAGTGCCGGAACATGAACTGTTATATAATCACAATCTCTGTAGATATCCTCTACATTTGTGATGTGCTTTACATCCTTTGAAAGTCCCCATGCGGCATCTACTGACACATATGGATCATATCCGTATACCTGCATACCGAGCTTAAGCGCAACATTTGCAACCTTTGCTCCGATGGCACCAAGTCCGATTACACCGAGCTTCTTGCCGAGGATCTCGTTACCTGCATAATTCTTCTTCTGCTTCTCCACCATCTTGGTGATATCTGCCTCAGCGGCATTGTCCTTGACCCAGTTATAACCGCCAACAAGGTCTCTTGAAGCCATGAGGAGCGCTGCCACAACAAGCTCCTTAACACCGTTTGCATTTGCACCTGGTGTGTTGAATACTACGATACCCTTTTCAGCGCACTTATCAAGCGGAATATTGTTGACGCCTGCACCTGCGCGGGCTACTGCCAGAAGGCTGTCTGACAGCTCAAGGTCATGCATGGATGCACTTCTAACGAGAACCGCATCTGCCTCTGCAAAATTATCTGTTACTTCATATGTATCAGGTAAAAGCTCCATACCGCATGCTGCGATAGGATTTAAGCAATTAATCTTTACTGACATGTCTTTTTCTCCCTTTTTCTGTGACACTGGCAATTGTATGATCATATACTGCAGACTTTACGATCACCCGTCACTATCTTTTTTGTATGCTACTATATAATAGTTAATATTACTTATTCTCTGCCTCAAACTTCTTCATGAACTCTACAAGTTTCTCAACACCTTCGATAGGCATTGCATTGTAGATAGACGCTCTCATACCACCGACTGTTCTGTGACCCTTGAGGTTGACAAATCCAGCCTCTGTTGCCTCCTTGACAAACTTGGCATCGAGATCAGCGTCACCTGTTACAAATGGTACATTCATAAGTGAACGGTCTTCTTTTACAACAGTTCCCTTGAAAAGCTCTGAACTATCAAGGAAATCGTAGAGGATCTTAGCCTTCTTCTCATTGTGGATCTTCATTGCATCAAGTCCGCCCATCTCCTTAACCCACTTGAATACCTTGCCACAGATATAGATACCGTAGCATGGAGGTGTGTTGTAGAGTGAATCAGCATCTGCCTGAGTCTTGTACTTGAGCATGGTTGGTGTAAATGGCATTACATCATCTCTGATGAGATCCTCACGGATGATGGCTACTACCACACCGGCAGGACCAACATTCTTCTGTACTCCGAAGTAGATCATGCCATAATCCTCAACATTCACAGGCTGTGAGAGAATGTCTGATGACATATCTGCCACAAGGATCTTACCCTTTGTGTTAGGCAATGTGTGATATGTTGTTCCATATATAGTATTGTTATGACAAATGTATACATAATCAGCATCGTCATCGATTGGAAGATCTGAACAATCTGGGATATATGAGAAAGTCTTGTCAGCTGATGATGCAACTGCAACTGCCTTTCCATATTTCTTTGCTTCTTCGTATGCTTTCTTTGCCCACTGACCAGTGATGATGTAATCTGCTACACCATTCTTCATGAGATTCATTGGAATTGCTGCGAACTGCTGTGAAGCTCCTCCCTGAAGGAAAAGCACCTTGTAGTTGTCAGGTATATTCATGAGATCTCTGAGATCCTTCTCTGCCTCTTTGATGATATTGTCAAAGGCTTTAGATCGATGGCTCATCTCCATTACGCTCATGCCTGTTCCCTTGTAATCAAGCATTTCTTCTGCTGCCTCTTTTAATACCACCTCAGGAAGAACTGAAGGGCCTGCTGAAAAGTTGTACACTCTTGCCATTTTTGTTATCTCTCCTTCTTTGATTTTGTGACGATAATTTTGCCTTAAGCTGAATGCACTTGCGATTGGCTGTATATGACATTCTTCGGAGCGCTCCCGCTCGTCTCCTCCTGCAGCGGTACTAAGGTGCTGCTTACGCACCACCTAAGAACCGGCGGAGGAGAATGTCCTTCGAACGGCATATACAGCCAATCGCAAGCAATTTATTCTTTCTAACAAAATTATCTGGTTGTGACTTAATTAAATGTGTGCGAGATACTTTACTTAACAAAAATGTCCTTCGTTCCCATTTATATTTATATGAAAATTCTGACTTATCTTTGTTCTTTTGGTATATCCCGCTTGCGATTAACAAGTTATTCTTACTAAAATCTTATATTATCAAGTAATTTAACTTTATTATCGCTTATATCCCTGTACTATAGCACTCTTTTCGCCTGTCGGCAAGTGGGGATTATATATAAAGGCACCATATTTATGTATGTATCCACACAAATATGGTGTCTTTTCATCTTGTGTCGGCGTATATATTACATATCGTCTTCTGAGAAACAGGTGTCGATGGCTGCACCAGGTGCTACCATTGGCCATACCTTGTCATCTCCTGCTATTGTTACATCTATTACTACCGGTCTGCCTGCTGTAAGTGCTGTCTTCATCGCTGCCTCAAACTCATCAAGAGTGTTGGCTCTGATTCCCATTGCACCAAGTCCCTCTGCGACTTTGACGAAATCTACTGAATCGTCAAGCACCGTGTTGGAATATCTGTGGTCATAGAACAGTGTCTGCCACTGTCTTACCATTCCGAGCACATGATTGTTCAAGACTACCTGAATGATAGGAACGTTGTATCTTGCTGCTGTTGCTATCTCGTTCAGGTTCATTCTGAAACATCCATCACCGGCTATGTTGATGACAACCTTATCAGGTCTGCCGTACTTTGCTCCGATCGCAGCACCAACACCGTAACCCATGGTTCCAAGGCCACCTGATGACAGGAATGTTCTTGGCTCCTTGAAGGTATAGTTTTGGGCAGCCCACATCTGATGCTGTCCAACATCCGTCGTGATGATTGCATCGCCATTTGTCAGCTCATATATCTTCTTAATCGCTGCAGGACCGTTCAATGTGTCAAAGCTGTACACATCTGGGTTCTGCTTCTTGAGGTCTTCGATCTCAGACATCCACGTCTTGTTCGACTGTGTTGCAAGCTTGCCGTTGAGTATCTCCAGAACTTCCTTTGCATCGCCGACTATGCTGGCATTTGTAGGGATGTTCTTATCTATCTCGGCTGCATCTATATCTATATGTATGATCTTCGCATTTGGCGCAAACTTGGATGCATTTCCGATAACTCGGTCTGAGAATCTGGCTCCCACAACGATCACGAGATCTGCCCTTGACAAACCGAGGTTGGACACCTTGGTTCCGTGCATACCGATCATGCCTGTGTATCTCTCACTTCTTCCGTCAAATGCACCCTTACCCATAAGCGTATCGCACACAGGTGCATCCACCTTATCTGCAAATTCTGCAAGTTCTGCTGACGCGCCAGAGATAATGCATCCGCCACCTGCCATGATAAATGGTCTTCTTGAAACCTTGATCATCTCAATGACCTTGTTCACATCCTCCTCGCGGATGGTGTCTGTCTTTCTCTCAATAACCTCTGGTGTCTCAGGTGTATACTCTGTCTCCGCTGCAGTTACATCCTTTGTTATATCCACAAGTACAGGTCCTGGTCTGCCGCTCTTTGCGATCTTGAATGCACGTCTGATAGTTGGCGCAAGATCATCTATGTGCTTTACAATAAAGCTGTGCTTGGTGATCGGCATAACAACACCTGCAATGTCTATCTCCTGAAAGCTGTCCTTACCGAGCATGTTCACACCTACATTTGCTGTGATAGCTACAACAGGAATTGAATCCATGTATGCTGTGGCTATACCTGTTACGAGATTAGTGGCACCCGGACCTGATGTGGCCATACACACTCCAACCTTGCCTGTAGCTCTGGCATATCCATCTGCTGCATGGGCAGCGCCCTGCTCATGTGATGTGAGCACATGGTTGATCTCATCCTGGTGCTTGTAGAGGGCATCATATACGTTGAGGATAGTTCCTCCCGGATAACCGAACACGGTGTCAACGCCCTGTTCTTTAAGGCACTCTATAACAATTTCAGAACCTGATATCTTTGACATTATTATCTTCTCCTTCTTTTCTCTCATATCGTAGAAATAATTGTGAAACATGTAGATCATGAACTTCTGAGATGTTTTAGTCTACATAATTGAATTTCACAATCATCATCTAGTTCTTTGGCACCTCAAGCACAGCACCTCTGTTACCTGATGTAACCATTGCTGCGTATCTTGCAAGATAGCCCGTTGTAACCTTTGGCTCTCTTGGTGTCCATGCAGCCTTTCTCTTTGCAAGCTCCTCGTCTGACACATCAAGCTTGATGCTGAGGTTGTTGATATCGATCTCGATCATATCGCCTTCCTCAACAAGTGCGATAGGTCCGCCCACAGCAGCCTCAGGTGATACATGTCCGATGGATGCTCCACGGCTTGCTCCTGAGAATCTTCCGTCTGTGATAAGAGCTACTGATGAGCCAAGTCCCATACCTGCTATTGCTGATGTAGGATTGAGCATCTCTCTCATACCAGGGCCTCCCTTTGGTCCCTCGTATCTGATGACTACTACGTCACCCTCTACGATCTTACCACCCTTGATAGCTGCGATCGCGTCCTCCTCACAGTCAAATACCCTTGCAGGCCCCTTGTGAGCCAGCATCTCAGGCACAACTGCTGAACGCTTTACTACAGAGCCGTCCGGTGCAAGGTTACCCTTGAGTACAGCCAGACCACCTGTAACTGAATATGGATTGTCCATAGGTCTGATGACCTCTGGATTCTTATTAACACTGCCTGCAACAGCCTCTCCTATTGTCTTACCTGTAACTGTCATGCAGTCCTTGTTGATGAGACCCGCATCAGCAAGCTGCTTGATAACCGCATACACACCGCCGGCCTCATTGAGATCCTCCATGTATGTGTGACCTGCTGGAGCAAGGTGGCACAGATTTGGTGTCTTCGCGCTGATCTCATTTGCAAATGAGATATCGAAGTCGAAGCCGATTTCATGTGCGATGGCTGGAAGGTGGAGCATGGAGTTGGTTGAACATCCAAGTGCCATATCAACTGTAAGAGCGTTGATGATGGACTCCTTTGTGATGATATCTCTAGGCTTGATGCCCTTTCTGTACATATCCATGACCGCCATACCTGCATGCTTTGCAAGCTTAAGTCTCTCTGAATAAACGGCTGGAATAGTTCCGTTTCCTGGAAGTCCCATTCCAAGAGCCTCTGTAAGACAGTTCATTGAGTTTGCTGTGTACATACCTGAACATGATCCGCATGTAGGACATGTCTTGCACTCATACTCGTATACATCTTCCTCTGTCATAGTTCCGGCTGCATATGAGCCAACAGCCTCAAACATACTTGAAAGACTTGTCTTATTTCCCTTTACGTGTCCGGCGAGCATAGGACCGCCAGATACAAATACTGTTGGAACATTTACTCTGGCTGCAGCCATGAGAAGTCCGGGAACGTTCTTGTCACAGTTAGGGATCATAACCAGTGCGTCAAACTGATGAGCTATAGCCATAGCCTCTGTCGAGTCTGCGATCAGATCTCTTGTAACCAGTGAATACTTCATTCCGATATGTCCCATTGCTATACCGTCACATACAGCGATTGCTGGGAACATAACAGGTGTACCACCTGCCATGGCAACTCCCATCTTTACTGCCTGTGCTATCTTATCCAGGTTCATGTGACCTGGAACTATCTCATTGTATGAACATACGATACCTACTAAAGGTCTCTCCATCTCTTCCTTTGTCATGCCCAGTGCGTTGAACAGAGATCTGTGTGGCGCCTGCTGCATTCCAACCCTAACATTATCACTCTTCATCTTTTTTCCTTTCCCATCACGCGAGTGGATTCTAGTACCGGCGGACTCAAATGTCCGCTTGTGATATATCTGAAACACACTCCGCTTTTCTGTATATCATTGAACCACTCGCTGTGAATGTCAAATTTATTTA
Organism: Coprococcus eutactus; assembly: GCF_025149915.1. Lineage (NCBI taxonomy): Bacteria > Bacillati > Bacillota > Clostridia > Lachnospirales > Lachnospiraceae > Coprococcus > Coprococcus eutactus. The sequence continues at coordinate 1,190,624 of NZ_CP102278.1, read as the reverse complement.
TAATTTCCTACATTTTATATATACATCATCTTCAATATACCACCGCGGAGTGCTCTCTCTCGTATGTCCGCTTGTGGTATATCTTGTTGGTCGTTAGATTCTCTCGCAGATAAGATCACCCATCTCGGAACAGCTTACGAGCTGTGTTCCCTCTGAGTGGATATCTATGGTTCTGTAACCGTCCTTGAGCACCTGCTTTACAGCGTTCTCCACCGCATCTGCCTCCTTGTCAAGGTCAAATGTGTATCTGAGCATCATGGCTGCTGACAGGATGGTTGCTATTGGATTTGCCTTGTTCTGTCCTGCTATGTCAGGTGCTGATCCGCCTGATGGCTCGTACATACCAAACTTTGTCTCGTTAAGTGATGCCGATGAAAGCATTCCGATAGACCCCGAGATCATGGACGCCTCGTCTGAGAGGATATCTCCGAACATATTCTCTGTGAGGACCACGTCGAACTGTGCCGGATCCTTTACAAGCTGCATTGCACAGTTGTCTACGAGCATGTGCTCAAGCTCAACCTCAGGGTAATCCTTTGCCACTTCCTCAACGACCTTTCTCCAAAGTCTCGAAGAATCAAGAACATTTGCCTTGTCAACGGATGTGACTTTCTTTCTTCTCTTCATAGCTATGTCAAATGCCTTAATTGCAATTCTTCTGATCTCGTTCTCATTGTATGTGAGGGTATCAACGGCCGTCATGACTCCGTCAACCTCCTCTGTGTGTCTCTCGCCAAAGTAGAGACCACCGGTGAGCTCTCTCATCATCATCATGTCAAATCCGCGCTCTGCGATCTCAGCCTTGAGTGGGCAAGCCTCCTTCAGCTCATCATAAAGATTTGCAGGACGAAGGTTTGCGAAGAGGCCAAGCTCTTTTCTGATCTTTAACAGTCCTGCCTCCGGGCGGAGATTTGGAGGGAGCTTATACCATGGTGATGTGGATGTATTTCCTCCTATCGAACCGAGAAGAACAGCATCCTTTGACTTTGCAACTGCCACTGCCTCGTCTGTGAGCGGCACACCAGTTGCATCTATTGAACATCCACCCATGAGAATCTGCTCATAGTCAAATGTATGTCCGAACTTCTCTCCGACTGTATTAAGGACCTTCATAGCCTCTGTGACTACCTCAGGGCCGATACCGTCGCCTTTTATTACGGCTAAATTACACTGCATTTTCTTATTCCTTCTTTCGATTATTAATTCTTGCTATTTATGTAGTTGATGAGTCCCTCACTCTTGATGATCTCCTGCATGAACGGAGGGAATGCCTGTCCTTTGAACTCTGTTCCCTGGGTTCTGTCATAGATCATACCGCTGTCAAAATCGATCTCCACATCGTCGCCTGCCTGGATAGCCTCAGCTGCCTCAGGGCACTCGATGATAGGAAGTCCGATATTGATGGCATTCCTATAGAAGATTCTGGCAAATGTCTCTGCGATGACACAGCTTATTCCTGAAGCCTTGATGGCTATAGGTGCGTGCTCTCTTGAAGATCCACAGCCGAAGTTCTTTCTTGCCACAATGATGTCGCCCGGTTTTACGCGCTTAACGAAATCCTTATCTATATCTTCCATACAGCTCTTTGCAAGCTCTGCAGGGTCTGATGAATTCAGATATCTTGCAGGGATGATTACATCTGTATCTACGTTGTCACCATATTTGTGTACTGTTCCATGTGCTTTCATAGTCTATCTCCTTTATCTCTATAGAAATTTGCTAAATCATGCAAGCCTGACCTTTTGGGTGCTTTAGCATGCTTAGCAAACTTCTTCATATTCTATGTTTTTTATTACAAACCAAGTTCGTCAGGGCTGCTGATCTTACCTGTGATCGCTGATGCAGCTGCTACAGCCGGGCTGGCAAGATATACCTCTGAGTCAACGTGACCCATACGTCCTACGAAGTTACGGTTTGTTGTTGATACAGCTCTCTCTCCTGCTGCCATGACACCCATATGTCCTCCGAGACATGGTCCGCATGTAGGAGTTGAAACCACTGCTCCAGCCTTGACAAATATAGTCATAAGACCTTCCTCAATACACTGAAGGTAGATATCCTGTGTTCCAGGAATGACGATGACTCTGACACCGTCGGCAACCTTTCTTCCCTTGATGATATCGGCTGCTATTCTCATATCTGAGATACGTCCATTTGTACATGAACCGATGACTACCTGATCGATCTTGATATCGCCAACCTCATCGATAGTCTTTGTGTTCTCTGGGAGATGTGGGAAAGCAACTGTCGGCTTAAGCTGTGACAGGTCGATGGTATACTCTGCATCATATACAGCGTCCTCGTCTGCCTCATACTTTGTATATGACTTTGTGCTGTGCTCCTTCATGTACTCCTCTGTAAGCTCATCTACAGGGAAGATACCGTTCTTGGCACCAGCCTCGATGGCCATGTTTGCAATTGTAAATCTGTCATCCATAGTAAGGTTCTTGATACCCTCGCCAACGAACTCCATAGACTTGTAAAGTGCTCCGTCGACGCCGATCATACCGATGATGTGAAGGATGACATCCTTACCGCTGATCCACTTTGCCTTCTCTCCAACGATGTTGAACTTGATGGCTGATGGAACCTTGAACCAAGCCTCGCCTGTCACCATTCCTGCTGCCATATCTGTACTTCCGACACCTGTTGAGAATGCTCCGAGTGCTCCGTATGTACATGTATGTGAGTCTGCACCGATACATGTCTCTCCTGCTACGATAAGTCCTTTCTCTGGAAGGAGCGCATGCTCGATACCCATTGCTCCGACGTCAAAATAATTCTCAATCTCATTTGCCGCCGAGAACTGTCTTACACACTTACAGTGCTCTGCGCTCTTGATATCCTTGTTTGGTGTGAAGTGATCCATGACAAGTGCTATCTTCTTCTTGTCAAATACTTCCTTCTTGTTGAACTTCTCCATCTCGTGAATTGCAACCGGTGTTGTTACATCGTTTCCTAATACTAAATCCAAATCTGCCTCGATAAGCTGTCCTGCTTCAACTGCTGGCAGTCCTGCATGAGCAGCTAAAATCTTCTGAGTCATGGTCATACCCATATGTATAGTCCTCCTATCATTTGTTTCTAAATACAAATTCTTACTCTTGATAATATCACTCATCCAGATATAATTACAATATATAAAAAGAATAATTATTATAACTTGGAGGAATGTCATGATAAGTAATCTGAACAATTACGTCATATTTCATACAGTAGCAAAGACCGGAAATATCAGCAAGGCTGCAAGCCAGCTCTACATCAGCCAACCAGCGATCAGCAAATCAATATCCAAGCTTGAAGCAGAGCTTGGCACTGCCCTCTTTTCCAGAAGCTCAAGGGGCGTGGTACTGACGGAGGAGGGACAGGTGCTCTACGAGTATGTGGAGAGGGCTTTCGATTCACTGAACATGGGCGAGGAAAATCTGAAGAACTACAAAGAACTTGGGATCGGACACATAAGGATCGGTGTGAGCACATCACTGTGCAAGCACATACTCTTGGACTACCTGAAGGACTTCATAAGAGAAAATCCAAATATCAAGTTCAGCATCGACTGCCACTCAACGATCAACACCATCAAGCTGCTCCGAAACGAGGATATCGATATAGGTCTCATCTGCAACACCGAACTTCCAAAGGGGATAGTCTACTCTCCTGTCAGGGAGATCCACGACGTATTTGTGGCCAGTCCCGAATATCTGGACAATTTCTACGAGCGTGCAAATGAAAAGGCTCACTATAGTTTTGCTGATGATCTTCCAAACAATATCAAAGGCAACTTCATCCCTCTGCTAAGCTCAGGTCTAACCTCTGTCACAGGCGAGGATGCACCAGTTCCGAATCATGATAAAAAAAGCAGAGACACCAGACATTCGTCCGGCATCTCTGCTTCTGATACAATTTCTGATTCAATTAACACCGATATCTCAAATATATCAACCGTTGACATCCTTGAGAATTCCAATCTCATGGTTCTCGAGGAGGCCAATGTAACCCGTACCCATGTGGACGAATATCTACGCTCCCAGGGCATAAGCTGCAGCCAGGTCCTGGAGATCAACAACATGGATCTTCTCATCGACTTCGCCGCCATCGGTATGGGCGTTGCCAGCGTGGTCCGCGAATTCGCCCAGGAACAGCTGGACTCAGGCGACATCACCGAGCTTCCGCTTGACTCTCCTATTCCAAGCAGAACTGTTGGATTCGCTTACTCGGGAGTTAGAAATCAGAGCACGGCTATGAGGAAGTTTATGGAGTGGGTGGGGGTGTGATCAATTATCAATTACATACTCTTGCATTTGATAAGCACGTTCTTGCCATCAAATGCAAATCCATAATGATATATCTGCGTTGTCGTTATGTTTTCTGACATCAGTTCGGCATCATACCAGGCTTTTACCTTTCCCTTCATGTCTGAAAGACCTGCCAAATCAAGTGCACTGAATACCTCCAGCTCTGTAAATCCAATGCAGTCCGCATACTCTTCTGATGTAGTCGTGATCACCGAAATATTGTTAAGATCAGAAAATATACTCTCCTTGCTTATCCTTGTTATGCCTGTCATAACAGCTCTATACATGTATGGATTTGTCTTAAATGTACTGTTAAAAAACTGTCTGACAAATCCAGTAAACTCCTCCCAGTATCCATTAAGATACGCCTCCTGCGTGGGTGTGTCATATTCATCGAGAAGTATTATGATCTTCTTTCCATAATATCTGTAAATAAACAGACTCAGGATCTTTAACGAGTCTGCAGCATACTGATCAGGCATTCAAGGTCTTCCCAAAACGTCTCGGTATGGTGATCAAGGTCACGTCATCACGGCTTTCCCACTACTCCCTGATGAATTCCGTTTTGTCAATGAGGAAGCTGTCCTCTTCCCGGAGTTTTATAAAATCCTGTACTCCAGGATTTATTGGCTTTATTCCTATACCACTCCTCATTAATCCTCGCCTCCATTTTATTAAATATGTTCACACTCTCCGTCCATGAGGAAGTCATCTCTCACGAACTTTCCCATACTTTCCTATCAATTTCTTTGAACGTCATGTCAAATGTCCCAAAAACTTTGTTTCAATTCTATCATCTGCCCTGTCAAATGACAACCGCCGTGATTGCAAAGTCTCCTTGAAATCAGTTACCACCTTCGATATTGTTTTTTCTTGTTCTTTCTTCATTGTAGCAGAGAATTAATACAACTAATTTATCCATTTTACGTTTACGCCTTACAATCTAATATAACATCGCATATTCTATCAACATCGTCTAAACTCAGATCTGCATAGAGCGGCAGTGTCAAAACTCTGTTTGCAACACTCCTTGCAACAGGGGTATCATCCACATCATATTTATTATGAAAACATGCAAATGTATTTGTAAGCGGATAGAAATACTTTCTCGCACATATGCCATCATTCGCAAGTCTGTCAAACACTTCATTTCTGCTCGCTCCAAATGTTCTCTCATCAAACAGAACCGGAAAATAAGAATAGTTATATGTCACATCCGGCTGTCTGCTGTTTAACTGTAAGCCATTAACTCCCGCAAGTCTTTCCATATATCTGTCATAAACAACTTTTCTCTTGCCAATCTCCGAATCAATGTGCCTCAGATTACATATTCCCATAGCTGCGCAGAATTCGTTCATCTTTGCATTTGCACCAACAGCATCCACGTCCTCAGGACCGTGTATACCGAAATTTTTAAGTTCATATAGTCTTGCACCGAGCTCTTTGTCACGGTAACACACTGCCCCACCCTCTATGGTATTGAACACCTTCGTCGCATGAAAACTAAAGCATGAGGCATCACCAAAACTGCCAACACTCTCACCTTTATATGTCTCACCGAACGCATGGGCAGCATCATATATCACTTTCAGTTCATATTTGTGCGCAATTCTATGTATCCCATCTATATCACATATATTGCCATATACATGAACTGGCATTATCGCACATGTCCTGTCAGTTATAAGATCTTCTATCTTGGTGGCATCCATCGTATATGTAACAGGGTCTATATCGCAGAAAACCGGCTCAAGGCCATTTCTGACTATCGCATGGGTTGTAGATGCAAATGTAAAAGGAGTCGTTATCACCTCCCCCTGTAGATTCATAGCTTGAAGTGTCATCTCAAGTGCCATGTGTCCGTTTACAAGGAGTTCAACGTTGTCAACGTTCAGATACTTTTTCAATGCATTTTGCAACTCAATATGTTTTTGTCCCATATTTGTAATCCAATGTGTATCCCACAGTGATCGTATCTCCTGCACATATTCATCCATGCCCGGCATGGATGAACGGGTGACTAATATTTTCTTATTCATATTTTCTCTTTTCTTTCGCATTTATGGTTTTACTGCAACTCCAAGTTCTGCCGATTTATACGCCGCATATATGATCTTTGCTGTATCATAAGCCAGATCAAATGAGGATTTAGGTTCCCTATCATAATATATCGACTCTATAAAGTCTCTCATCTCATCAGTATATCCCCTTATAATCTCGTCCTCCAAAAAAGGCTTATTCCAACCTGTCTTTGATGGCAGCATCTCCGAAATATATACATCATCCAGTCTATCTTCATCAAGGAAATATGTTTCCATCATATCTGACATAGTCATCTTACAGTTTATAACCGCATCATTACAATACAATTCTACATAATTCTTAGAACCACCTAAAAGCATATCATTAGCCATAATAACAGCCCTCGTGTTATCACTAAACGTAATAATAACTGTTGCACAATCCTCAACATCAATAGGAGTTGCCGCTATATGTCTGTGTTCATATTCAGTAAGCTGCGGTGTAATACGCCCCATGTCTGCAAAAACTGTTTTTACGCAAATATCTTTTCCATATGTTTCTGCCTCCACTTTTTTCAACCATAATATTGCCGAAAGTGGATGTGCGCCTGTTCGTATAAATGTTCCACCACCCGTTTTAGACCATTCTCCTGCAACAGGAGAACTTGATCCCTTTAATGATTCCTCACCTTTTGCAAATAGTATTTTAGATTTCTTCTTTCTTATTATCTCAGCAGCTTTAACTATAGCCGGCGCATATACAAAGTTCTCTGCATACATAAACTTCTTACCAGATTTATTGACCAGATCACGGAGTCTATCTAACGACTTTAACAATTCTTCATACATATGTGCTTTAGATACATTGTCGCCTATTGGTTCTTTATCGCCTGCTTTACCAAAATAACCGCTTAAAGGCTTTTCACATATAACATGTTTTCCAGATTTTAATACCGCTGTGATCATATCATCATGAACATATGGCGGCGTACATATATCTATAACATCTATCTCTGGATCATACAGTAAGTCGTCCAGCTCAAGACTGGTATTCAAAAATCCATACCGTTTTTTGTATAAATCTAATCTTTCCTGTCGTCTTCCAACAATGCACTTGTAACACAATGGAACCTCCGTGTACCGCTGAAGAGCATTCATATGTAACTCTGTTGCTCTTCCTGTTCCTACCATTCCAATACATATTTCCCCTTTTTCATTCATCCCTTATCCTCCATATTAACTATATTTAACTTTTATCAGATTGCAAATTTGCGGCAAATAAAACTGTCTTTCACTTTCAGTATCAAAATAAAATTGAATAAGTGCCATTTTGTCATACATATAATCTTCTATTTCATACCCCTTCGAATGCCACTCATCAATCTGTATTACATACTTTCTTATCAGAGGATCTATATCCATGCCATCATAGCAACCATTATGATCTGCCATAAGCGCATAATATCCATAATATTTCTGAGGGTGTACAGCACATGGCATTCCTTTCACAGATTCGCCTAACTCAGCACGGCATATCCATTCTCTCCAATCTATGCCAATTGAATTAGCTATTACTGATGTCGTATGATTTCCCGGAAATCTTCTCATCATCTCTACAATCCACGGTCCATCTGCCCCCATAATATACTGTATATCCATCTGTCCGTCTACCAAATGAAGTATCTTTGCTATTCTATTTATCTCCGGTATTAAAGCTTCTGTTGCAGTCTCCCAATTATCTGCAGGGAATATGCCATAACTTGTCATATATTTGTTTTTATATGAATAATCATTTGCCGTACCATATGACCTGACCTTCTCATCAACAATAAAAACATGCAGTGAGTGAAGTGATCCTTCTATATACGGCTCTATCACGATTTTTTTGTCCCTGGATACTTCAAATGCACGATCTACACCAGCTATCATCTCGTCTATATCATGTGCCACGCTTACCCCTTTTCCTCCTGCCATATCGCTGGGTTTTATAATAACCGGGAATCCATTATCCGAATATTTATATGCAGTTTCTTTTGAATCAAACCACCTGGCCAAAGGTGTCTTTACCCTATTCTCCAACGCAAACTTTTTAAACTTATCCTTTCTATGAATAATCTCTGTCGTCTCAAATGAATCATGTCCCTTCAGTCCCAGATGATCACATATATATGCGGCTGTCAGAACACAGTTATCCGAGCAACCGCTCATAACTGCATCTACGTGTATATCTTTCGCCATCTGAGCTATTCCTTCAAAGTCAGAATAATCAAATGGTATATATTGATCCCCATATTTATGTCCTACCTGTTCCGGAGCGTTTCCCGTTGTAATAACATAATATCCCAACATCTTCGCCTGTAAAATAAAGGGAATTTCAGTTTCTTTTGCCGTTAGCATTAACACTTTTTTCATCTTTTCACTCACTATCCTTCAACTGCATATAATACAAGTTCCTGACTCCACCGCTCATAAGCTCTAAGGTATAATTTATAATTAGAATTAAGCTTATGAATATATTGTGGAATTGTTATCAAATCTTCTCTTTTATGATAAACACATACTGCAAGCGCAGGATGATTATTTTCTATAACCGTCTTTCCTCCCTGTAACGCCATAAGTTCACTTCCTTCAATATCCATCTTAATAAAATCTACTCTTTCATACCTGTGCAGATCATCAATACTATCAACATCAACAGCCACACTTCCACCGTCATCAAAACAACTTGAAGTCGTATCACCAGTATAAAACATCAGTGTAGTCTTTTTCTTCCAAATCCCCTTGTTTATACATTTTGAACTAACCGTTTTATATTTGCTCATATTTTCGACCATTCGGTCATAATTATTTTTATCTGGTTCATATAATGTAACTTTTCCAGAAAAGTCGTTTCCTGTAATTTCTTTATAATTTTCTGCAAATGAAATATAGCTGTCACCATCATATGCCCCACAATCTATCCACGAAGTGACGCCTCCTATATCGATAAGATTCTCTGCAAAATACTGATTTTCTTCCCATATTTTAGCCAAATAATCATATTTCCCACTTATCTTAGAATTTATATACGCCTCTAAACAGTCCCTCGACTTTTCATCACTCAGAAGATTATATGTTTCTATAAATGCTGCCTTATTATTATCATAATACTCACGTGTAAATAATTCTTTCCCATCCAGCGTCCACAGAGACATAATATCCTCATCTATCACATTTGCATATTTCTCTATTTTTCTTTTTTTTATTTCACTATATCCACGAATCGATAATATCACCAAAGGCTTGTCTGTTTCATCATTCAATTTGCTTGTATCCATAACGGGTTTGCCGAATTTATATATTTCACCATCATCAGGACAATTATCAATAACAAACCCAGTAATATACGCAAACGCACCTAGTTTCTTTAGTCCGTTTACTAATATTCCAGCGCCTGAACCAGCCCCAAGAATATATATGTTTTTACCCTGTAAACGTGCGCATTCTATTTCTTTAAAGAAGATATTACTAGTCTCTTTTATATTCATTTTTCTATCCCCATAATTATTATCCATTAATTAATTCGAATTCATCTAACATTTTTTTTACATCATTTTTTGAATTAAACATCAAAATATCTATTATTGATAAATTTGGTTGGAATTTCCCATCAAATTGTTTATATTTTATCTCTTTGGTTTTCACAAAGCACAGTTTCACTCCACGCTTTAAAAATTCTCTCCCATCATATAATGTTTGACCTCCAACTGCATTATAATATTCATTTGCCCCAAGCACTTTACAAATATTTAATATCTTATTTTGTCCTTTCAGAGAATTATCTTTATCAAGTGATGAAGACCTTATTATTTCTGTTGTAATATCAAGATATTTAGTAATCTCCAAAAATGATTTTTCTATCAAATCTACAATTGCTATATCTCCACAATTTATAATTCTATCAATCATTGGAAAAATATCCTCAAAATATTTAGCTCGTCTATATGCAAGTTCAATAGTCCTCAACCTTTTTTCTATAAGTTCATCAGACAGACAACAATCCACATCCTTTATTAACTTATTTTGACTGACCCCCTGAATTGGAATATTGAAATACCTCGGTTCACCATCTATCAGTATTCTGTTTCTGTTTATCCACCCTCTTTTTATATAATTAACATCATCATAAATTACATATGTATCCACTACATTCATCAATTGCCAATATCCTATATATGGCATAAAGTATGGTTGCATTATCCCTACTTTTCTTTCCATCTTCATCTTTCTCCCATAACCAATAACTAATCATATTTTAAAAATGCCAATTATTTTTTCACCAACAATTTATACTTACTCATTATGTATCTAAACTCATCAAATCTTAATAAATATGAACCAACAATATAAATTATCATTCCTGTCAGAATTTGAACTACTACCCCTAATAATTGAGGTAGGGGCAGTATTCCTATATAGTATACAACTATCCCCATCACACCTGATAAAGCTAATGTTGGTAGTACATCTTTCAACTGATCAATATAACCATAATTTAAAAGACTTTTATTTGGTATAGAATTAACTATTTGTGCTATTACACACTCCAATAATACTCCATAAGCCATCGCTTTAACACTAAATCCGATAGTTGACACTAGAAGCGCTATTCCTACAACTTTTTTTATTACTTCCATTTTTAAAAAAATATCACTTCGTCCCATAGCCTTAATAGCATTCAAATTCGCTGTGTGTATCGGCCAAAGCATATATGACACGCATAATATTCTAACAAAAGGTACACATGGCAACCATTTATCAGTCAGTACAAGACTAACCAACGATTCTGCACAACATGCAAAACCAATCATTAATGGTGCCACTATATATACACTTATTCTAATTGCTCGACGTGTTAATAACCGAACCTCTTCCACTTTGTCCTGAACTTTAGACAATGTAGGCAGTAACACACTATCTATAGATATATTAATGTTGGTTGCTATTACCTTAGGCAACTTATCCCCCTGATCAAAAAATGCCAAATCTGATGACGTGTATATCTTACCTATCATCAAATTCCTCAAGTTGTTATAAACCGTATCAAGCAACGCAGACACCAACAGTTTCCATCCGAATTTCAACAAACTTTTTAATCTCTGCCAAGAAAACATAAATTTAGGTTTCCACCTTACAGTCAGCCAAAGAATTAATGTATCAATGGCTGTATTGGATACCTGCTGAATTGCCAACGCCCATACTCCATATCCTTTATACGCAAGGAAAATACCTATTATAGCTGATGCAACGGTTCCTCCTATAGTTGAAAAGAAAAAACGCTTAAATAACATATTGCGTGATACATAAGCCTGCTGTATTCCCTTCACGCCAGATATTATTATCGTTAAACTTATAAATCTTATGATTGGTGTAAGTCCTTTATCATTATAAAAAGCTGCGATGTATGGCGATGCAATATACATGACTATATACAGAACTACACACATAAACATATTAAAAAAAAACACCGATGAAAAATCCAGATCATCAGCATCCTTTTTCTGGATCAGCGCGGTGCCCAGCCCGCTGTCTACAAACACCTGTAATATAGTTGTAAATACCGTGACAAGAGCTATTGTTCCGTAATATTCCGGTGATAAAATTCTAGCCAGTATTATCGACACTACAAATGTAACTAGCTGCGCAGCTGTCCGCTCTGTAAAACGCCATATAAAATTTGCAATCGTACTATTATTTTCGCTTTTATTTTTCATCTATCTATTTACCGTACTCTCTGAAACTCTTTTTAGATATACGCTGTACTAATATTACAAACCAGGGGCAATAATCCATACAATAATTATATATTTTATCCTTAGCTGAACAAACTGTTTTAAAATACTGTTTTTGTTCATGTCTTGCCATTCTATAAGATCCCGTCTCCATCAAAAAATTATATCTTTCCTTGCTCATCACCATACTTATATCTTGGCTATATTGATGCTCTGTATATTCATCCACGCCTCGCAAAAGACTCATAACTATGTTTAGCTGCTTCTCTTTATAAACCGTATCCTTTTCTGTTCTGTCCGACCATGACCCTGCAATCATATATCTGTATGTAGACATTTTATCTGAAAGATACAACATCCCACCTTTTAACGCCCCATACATCTGAATAGAATAATCCAGACTACATTTTTTAAAAAAGTCAGGCTGCTCATCCAACAGACTTGCCCTCATAAGCAGCGAATTTGTTGCAACAAAACCTCCACCACCTCTGATTACTTCAGACATAGAAAATATGGTATTTTTCGCTGCAGGAACAATATCATTCATACGGATTTTTTTACTGCTGTTTAAAACATACGATGCATGTGCACATATATCTATGTCAACGTGTAATTCCAATTCATCATATTGTTTTTGCAATTTATATGGATCATTCCAATAATCATCTCCCTCACAAAATGCAAAATATTTTCCTTTAACTCTTGGAAACTGATACCTCTGTATTATATCCACTCCCATGGAATACTGATTTTTTTTCTGATAAACAGGTTTGATTATATCAGGGAATCTGTATTGAAAATCCCGTATAATATCAGCAGTTTTATCAGTTGAGGCATCATCATGCACTAATACCTCTATTACAAATTCAGTTCTTTGTTCTAATATGCTGTTAAGCGTCTTTGCAATATATTTTTCATGATTATATGTGTTGCATATGACACTTACACCAATTTTTTCATCGTTAGTACTTTCTTTCATCTGATTATCCATCTTTCATGTGTAAAATATTCGTATATCAATTGTTATTATACTTTGAATTTCAGATATAATTTCGGCAGGAACTGAAACATTATCACCTTCAATTTTTCCTTTATGCCTACGGCATACCTGATAGAAAAAACAAAGTTTACATTTTTTATGTTCCATTTGCAAAAACCAATACTTCTGCAAGACCATAAATAAAAGTTCACCAGAGCTCCATACAGGTATCTCCTGTATCTTCTATCCATGACATTACTCATCGTAATGTACCACTCTTCTAAGATTTCTACACATGTCCGTCTTTTATTTTCGACATTTCCAGATGTCATTATAGAACCATCTCTTACTACATAATTATAAAATGCATAATCCATATACACTATATTACCAGCCTTCAAATATATCTCTGGCAAAATCTGCATATCCTCAAATATTATACCTTCTCTAAAAAAAAGGTCATTTTTAATAAGAAATTCTCTGTCATATAGACTTAAACATGCATATGAATTCCATTCTGAATGCTTTATTGATTTGATAGTAAAATCCCTAGCACTGTACTTTTCCCTTTCACGTATATTACTGTGTCTCAGCAGGATCTCATCTTTTCCTTTTATCATCCTGCCTGCTCCAACCACCAGATCAACATCATCTTTCACAAATGTCAAAAACTTTTCACATGAATCAGTTTCTATATAATCATCCGAATCAACAAATAAAACATATTTACCTGAAGCTCTTTTTAATCCAGTATTTCTTGCCGATGACAATCCCCCATTCGGCTTATGTATCACAATAATCCTCTTGTCTTTTTTGGCATATTCATCACACATTTTTGGACATGCACCCGGACTTCCATCATCTACTAGCAGTATCTCAATATTTTGATACGTTTGATTTATCAGACTGGCAACACATCTATCAAGCTCATTTTCCACATTATAAACAGGAACTATAATGCTCACTTTTACACTTTCGATCAATTGTTCTCTCCTAGCATTAACTATCTGCAATATAGTTTTGCAAATATTTTTAATAATCCCAGCCTTCTTATCACCAAATATGCCCGGACACAAAACCTTATTTTTAACGTCTCTCCATCCGTAACGCCTTTCACTGGGAACTTAAGTCTCACATTATGCAATTTCAACCATGCAAATAACTTATCATCTGTACAGATAAAATCACTTCTATCGGTATTCTTTCCAGAAAAAAGTAAGTACCAGACTACATACCTTACAAGCCATGCCTGAACCAGCACGTCGTTCATATCCAATGTCTCAGCCAGACTATTTAATAAAGTAACTATCTCATCAGTTACAGAAAATCCCTTATGCCTGCTGAAACTTATGCTGCCATTATTTACATACCAGACATACCCCATATTATCTATGCACTTTATATTATCGGTAGCACATAACACCTTAAAATTAAAATATGAATCCTCTCCTATCGAGATATTCAAAAACTCAATATCGTTATCCAGTAAAAATTGTCTCTTAAATATTCTGGCCCACGGCACCATATGTGAATACATAAGCCACCTACTTGATGGCACAAATTTTTTTATAATATTTCCTTTATTATCTTCCCGCCTGAAGCCTCCTATGACGCAGTCATAGTCACCCTTTTCAGCTTCTTTCACATATGTTCCCACATAGTCGGGGTCCAAATAGTCATCCGCATCAACAAACATCACATATTTTCCGGTCGCCATTTTCACAGCATGATTTCTAGTCTCTGCCTGTCCTATATTCTTCTGGCAAACCACTTTTATCTTTGACGGATATCTGTTCTTATACTGCATCAGGATATCATTCGTTCCGTCGGTAGATCCATCATTTATCACCAATGCAATCCAGTCATCATATGTCTGCGCTATAAGACTATCTATTGTCCTTGATATAGTATCAGCTCCATTATATACCGGAATTATTATTGTAACCTTTGAATTACACATATGCTAATTTGTCTCCTACATATAACGTTATTTCTTTTCTCTCTTTAGTTTACGCAGAATCCAACCTCTGGCTTGATTCCAAACCATTGGAAAAAATTCCGGATTATATACATTCTTTTCACAAATTTTCAGATTATTATGGTGCAACCATATATTCAACATTCTTTCAGAAAGAAAACCATATATTCTCGAGTTATATTTCGTATATGTTGTTGTATTTGTATCTTTCTCAAGTTCAAACAATATTGAGAACAGCCACTTGCAGTAGAGATACATATTTTCTCTAGTTGTTATAAACATATTATAACAATAGCCCTTCTTCTCCTTTCCAAACCACTCTATGTCTGGTATATACTCAGGATACAGATTCCCCACAACTTCCACCATTCTCTGCCAATCTTCTATATTATGATATTTACCATAAAACTCAAGGGCATTCTTACCATCAAAGAATCTTTTATGAGGAAGGATGATATCAAAATCTTTCATATATCTTTTTACATCTTCACCCGATAGCAGCTTCTTTTTATCCGGTATAAACGAATCGGCAAAGTATCTTCTATAATGACATACTCCAACTATATCATCACATGTATTTTTCCATATCCAGTATAATCCTGTCAGTTCACAATAACTTGGATTCTTTAGGGATATATTATCTCCTGTGTTATCTTTCTCATCACATCCATCAGCACTATTCCCATCCGCTCCGACTAGAAGTGTTTTATAGAAGTTATCTGTGATCACTTTTTTAAAGTTCTTATGTGTAATAACATATATCATATTTTGTTTTCCTACACCGTATTTATTATTTTACCGCTATTTGTTCTTAGAATCGTCCGTCAGCTTCTCCTCAATGATAAACCTAGGTCTCGCTTTTGTCTCAAGATATATCTTACCGACATACTCACCGACAATTCCAGTACACATAATCTGAGCTCCGCCAAAGAAACATATGAGAAGGACAGACGTTGTCCAGCCCTGTACGGTCCCACCTGCAACATGACCTATAATTACATATATTCCATATATTATACTGAACAGGATACACAACAGGCCAAACATCGTGATCATCCTTATCGGCCTTACACTAGTGGATGTAATACCGTCTATCGCAAAATATATCATCTTCTTCAGAGGATATTTGCTCTTTCCCGCAAACCTTTCTCCTCTGTCATATTCCACTGTCGATGTCTCAAATCCGATAAGCGGGATGATGCCCCTGAGGAAAAGATTGACTTCCTTATAGTTTTTTAACTCATCAACTGCTCTCTTACTCATAAGCCTGTAATCGGCATGGTTATAGACAATCTCCACACCCATGGCTCTCATAAGCTTATAGAACGCAACCGCTGTCGTGCGCTTGAACCACGAATCCTTCTTTCTCGATTTTCTCACACCGTACACGATCTCACTGCCGTTATAATATTCGTCAACAAAGCTGTCCAACACATCTATATCATCCTGCAGATCCGAATCCATGGACACTATCATGTCTGCGTGATCCGCCGCCTCAAAAAGTCCTGCAAGAAGGGCATTCTGGTGTCCTTTATTCCTTGAAAGCTTTATGCCTGTCACCAACCCATTGTCCATATACAGTCTGTCTATAAGATGCCAAGTACTGTCTGTCGATCCATCATCAACATAAAGTATCCGGCTTGAGTCAGCTATCTTTCCGGATTCCATCATCTTACGCATCTTTTCAGTCAGCCTCTTTGTCGTCTCAGTGAGCACCTCTTCCTCATTGAAGCAAGGTATCACTATGTATAAAATATCCGCCATATACTACTCTTTTCCCTTTGATCTATATAACCTTTGTCTGCTTATGCACAATTGAAACTGTAGGCATTCTATGTTATATTTTATAGTGATTGTCTGATACATACAAATAATCAAAACAGAACTGTGCATAATGATATAATTATAGCAGATATGACATATTTATCAACTTATATCACCTGCAGCAGTCACATAATCCACAAGAATCACAAAGGAGCAATCATGGGAAATAAAAAAACTACAACAAAACTTAGTTATATATTGCTGGCACTAATTATAGCTGCTGGAATATGCCGTTTCAGCTACGGTTTTTTCGTTCAAAAACAAGGCGCCCACTCTGATGAAACCTGGTCATTTGGTCTGGCGAACAGCTACTATGAACCATACATACAATATTCCGATGACACATCTGAATATCGGAACGTTGACACATGGATCACAAATGAAGTTTTCAGAGACTACCTTACGGTACAGAAAGGTGAGCGTTTCGCATTTGGATCGGTGTACTATAACATGTCATGTGACACACACCCCCCACTTTACTTTATGCTTCTGCATTTTTTGTGCTCATTTTTCCCAAATCAATATATGTTCGTCATAGGTTTTATCATCAACATGGCCGCATATATCATATTGTCAATCTTTATGTATAAATTACTTCTTCTGATAACAAAATCAGAAGCCGTCAGCCTCATCGGAGTATTATTCTCCACATTTTCACTTGGAATGCTCAACATGACCATGTTTGTGAGAATGTACCTGTGTGTGGCTGCAGTTGCAACTATATATTCATATCTGAATGCAAAATTGTATTACAATGAAGAAAAGAGGCACAAGGTATCTAGTTACATCCTGATAGGTGTGACTGCGCTTATCGGAGCACTTACAGACAACTTTTTCCTACCATATGCATTTGCCACCACACTTATCTTCTGCATATGCTGGTGTGTAAAGAAAGATTTCAAGACTCTGTGGAAATACATTCTTTCGGCAGCCTGCGGAATCATATTGTCTATAGTCATCTTTCCTAAGACATTTACGAGTATGCTGGGATCTCTCGGAATCAGCATTGGTCAGGGAAGCTCTCAGGCAGCTGGGACAGTTGTAAACAGCAGTACAAGATATATGCCCGTACCATTCCAGTTCAGACTTGCTCTTGCCCATGTGAACAAGGAACTTTTTGGATACGAGATATTCTCCGGTTATAAAAGCTACATTGGAATATACATTTCATGTGCAGTATTTGTACTTATAATCGTGGCAGCTTTTATGTCATTCCTCTTCCGAAAGGATGCATGGTTCATAAAACTCTGTGGCAGGATAAAGAATGGTATCCTTACATTCTTCAGGACATTCAACTTCGTGACATTATCACTTGTATGCAGTGTACTTATCACTTGCCTTGCTGCAGCATATATCGCCGACCTGTATGGTCTTGGCGACACCGGTGACAGATACATATTTGCCTGCCTTCCAGCCGCAATGGTGGTATTTGTACTTGCATTCTGGCGAATATGTACACTTATATTTAGAAACAGGCAGGTTGTGATATCAATAGTTCTGGCACTTGTACTTGCAGCGTCAACCATATCATCTGGCAGAATAACCTGTACATACTTTATGGAGTGCCCTACAA
Source organism: Coprococcus eutactus (assembly GCF_025149915.1). Lineage (NCBI taxonomy): Bacteria > Bacillati > Bacillota > Clostridia > Lachnospirales > Lachnospiraceae > Coprococcus > Coprococcus eutactus. Next base: position 1,172,183 of record NZ_CP102278.1, on the reverse strand, counting down.
CCATGAAACTGGAAGATATCAGTAAGGATTCCAACTTCATCATAATCTCCGCAGCCAAATGGATGCTCGTACAGTATGCAGATAAACTGATAGACTGCAACGAAGCTTTCCTCACGGCAGACTATGACTTGGATAACCAACTTGAAAAAATAGATGGACATAAGCTGGATGGTGATACGTATATCTTAATTGACATGACTAGAATAAACAGCACACAGATTGATATAGAAAAAAACAATGTCATGATAGATTACCTGAAACCTACATATATATCAAATGAACTTAACCCGTCCTCCATACCTGAAGAAGAAACAGATCCTAGATTTGATCTGAAAACTGTGCTGAAAAAGTGCAAGGATCTATCATTTGTCAATGACCTCACATACATTGGCTGTGATGGTCTCAACTACCACAGGATCAATGTGTACAAAGTGAACTAATATAAACAAAAACAAATAAAAAGGTGGAAAATGATATGTCACCCATATCCTGTTCCACCTTTTTCATATCTGACTATAATATCTGACCATACGCTCTATCTACGTATTCTGTATATCAGTTCATATCGTCTTGCCATATCCACACGCTTTATGTGTGTCAGATCTTACTTCACTATCCATATGTTCTGTATGCAAGTTTATAAAACACCATGATAAGTCCTGCAATCCATTTCGGCCAGAACTTCTCGAACATACTCCTGTCCTCCCGCTCTCTGCGGTGATCGACTATGAATTCTTTGCTGGTCGCACCATCATGCACTCTGTAGTGTCCAAGCACTTTATCTACATACAGAAACCTTCCAGGCATACATGCCAGCTTATAGAAAGTATCCCAGTCAAGGTTGAAGTCATAGTCAGAAGTGAATATACTGTCTCCGAGACGACCCTTATTATAAGTTACAAGCGGACACACTATAGTGTTGCCAAGACACAGACTCATTTTCTTTCTCCAGATCCTATCAGCCTTATCCTTATTCTTCACAGGCCATCTCAGGAATCTCCTTATACGGCTGTTTACGTCTCGTTTGCTATAGTTACCATTCTTAACTGGAGTATAATCCACATAGAATATACTCCAATCATCATAATATCTTGCACACTTTAATAATGCCTTCACATAGTTTCTGTCATACACATCATCCTGATGAGCAACCGTCACATACCTTGTCTTTGCATTGTTATATGCAAAGTTCCAATCTGCCTGTATCCCCTGTCCTGCATTCTCATTCACATACACAGGCACACCATATTTCTCTGCTATGCCTCTTATGTAGGCATTCGGTGTCGATGTATATACAGCTATATTCGTCTTTACAGTCTGCTCCACAAGTGATCTGATGCATTCCTCCAGATATGGTGACTCTTTATATGCACACACCGCAAATGTGTGATCCGTATTATAAACCAATTCTATTTCCCCCGACAACTTATTTTTTCAGGCATTCAACCCTACTAAAAAACGGGAACAGGTTCATCATCTCACCTGTCCCCGTCTATTCTAACTCATCATTCAGTCATGTGTCACTTCATGTCACAGCATGAATCTATATTATATCTTACTTAAAGTACTCCACACCACTCTCGAATATCTTCTGGTTCTGATCGCCATATACGTTCACAGCTACAGCCTGTCCGATACGCTCTGAGTGACCCATCTTACCGAGGACACGTCCGTCAGGGCTTGTGATACCCTCGATTGCGTAGTATGAGCCGTTGACATTGTAGTACTCATCCATGGTTGGATTGCCGTTCATGTCGACATACTGTGTTGCAACCTGTCCATTTGCAAAGAGCTTCTCACACCACTCCTTGCTTGCAACGAAACGTCCCTCACCGTGTGAGATAGGAATTGTGTATACTCCGCCAAGCTCTGCCTTCTTCAGCCATGGGCTCTTGTTAGTAACAACCTTTGTGTATACCATCTTGGACTGATGACGACCGATGCTGTTCATCGTCAGTGTAGGTGAGTCATCTGTCTGTGGTCTGATCTCGCCGTAAGGCACAAGTCCGAGCTTGATGAGTGCCTGGAATCCGTTGCAGATACCGAGTGCAAGTCCGTCTCTCTCGTTCAGGAGCTTCATGACTTCCTCTGAGATCTTTGCATTACGGAATGCAGTTGCGATGAACTTACCTGATCCGTCAGGCTCATCACCTGCTGAGAATCCACCTGGGAACATGATGATCTGTGAATCGCTGATTGCCTTTGCAAATGCGTCAACAGAATCTCTGATTCCCTGTGCTGTCATATTTCTGAATACTATCGTCTGTACGTCTGCGCCAGCTCTCTCAAATGCCTTTGCTGAATCGTACTCACAGTTTGTACCAGGGAATACCGGTATAAATACCTTTGGCTTTGCAACCTTGTTCCTTGATGTGTAAACTGTCTTGGCATCGAAAAGTCCTGTCTTAATCTCTGTCTGTGGTACATTTGACTCTGTTGGGAATACCTTCTCAAGAGTCTTTGTCCATGCTGCAAGAGCCTCATCCATAGTGATAGTGACATCCTTGTATGTAAATACAGGCTCCTTTGTGACCTTACCGATCTTCTTAACAGGAATGCCGAGCTGATCAAGATCTGACTTCTTGACCTCAAGGATGATGGAGCCGTAATTCTTGGCTACCAGATCTCTCTTGCTGACTGTATCCTCAAGCTCAACGCCGAGTTTATTTCCAAATGCCATCTTGCTGACAGCCTCTATGATACCGCCAAATCCTACTGCATATGCAGACTGGATCTTGCCCTCTTTTATCTTCTTGTTGAGGAGATCATACATGTAGAGAACATTCTCATATACAGGTATATCGTTCTCATCCTTATCTACATCCATCTCCACAAGTACATTTCCAGCCTTCTTGAGCTCAGGTGTCACAACATCCATGTAACTTGCCACATCAACTGCAAATGATACGAGTGTTGGAGGTACGTCTATATCGTTGAATGTACCTGACATACTATCCTTACCGCCGATAGATGGAAGTCCAAGTCCTATCTGTACATCATATGCACCGAGGAGCGCTGCCAGTGGCTGTCCCCATCTATATGGGTCTGTACCAAGTCTCTTGAAATACTCCTGGAATGTGAGTCTGATCTTGCTCACATCTCCACCTGCTGCAGCGATCTTGGCTGCCGATGTAACTACCGCATATACTGAACCGTGATATGGGCTCCAGCTTGAGAGATATGGATCGAATCCGTAGCTCATCATGGTGATAGTGTCTGTCTTGCCCTTGAGTACAGGAAGCTTTGCGATCATGGTCTGGGTAGGTGTCAGCTGATACTTACCACCATATGGCATAGTAACTGTTCCAGCTCCGATAGAGCTGTCGAACATCTCAACAAGTCCCTTCTGTGAACATACATTGAGATCTGACAATGTATCAAGCCATGCTTTCTTGATATCCTGTGGCTCCTTAACTGAGTCAAAGTAATTGTCTGCCTTGCTTGGCACCTCAACCTTAACCTCTGTTTCCTGATGAGCACCATTGGTATTCAGGAATGCACGTGAGATATTTACAATGTCCTTGCCTCTCCAATTGAGTACCAGTCTAGGCTCCTCTGTAACCTTTGCAACTACTACAGCCTCAAGGTTCTCCTCCTCTGCGTATCCGAGCATAGTATCAACATCCTTAGGATCAACCACTATAGCCATACGCTCCTGGGACTCTGATATTGCAAGCTCTGTACCGTCAAGTCCTGCGTACTTCTTTGGCACCTTGTCAAGGTCTACCACAAGTCCGTCTGCCAGCTCACCGATGGCTACCGACACACCGCCGGCACCGAAGTCGTTACACTTCTTTATAATAGATGAAACCTCTTCTCTTCTGAAGAGTCTCTGTATCTTTCTCTCTGTAGGTGGGTTACCCTTCTGAACCTCTGCACCACATGTCTCAAGTGAGTGTGATGTGTGGGCCTTGGATGAACCTGTAGCTCCGCCACAGCCATCACGGCCTGTACGTCCACCGAGAAGGATGATGACATCTCCCGGATCAGATGTGAGACGCTTTACTGCACGTCTTGGAGCTGCACCCATGACTGCTCCGATCTCCATTCTCTTTGCAACATAATCAGGATGATATATCTCATTTACAAGACCTGTTGCAAGACCGATCTGGTTACCATATGAGCTGTATCCACGAGCAGCTGTTGTGACGATCTTACGCTGTGGAAGCTTGCCCTCCATAGTATCCTTAAGGGACTTTGTAGGATCAGCTGCACCTGTAACTCTCATAGCCTGGTATACATAACCTCTTCCTGAAAGTGGGTCTCTGATAGCTCCGCCCAGACATGTTGCAGCGCCACCGAATGGCTCTATCTCTGTAGGATGGTTGTGAGTCTCGTTCTTGAAGAATACAAGCCACTCTTCCTCTACTCCGTCTACTACTACAGGAACAACTATAGAACATGCATTGATCTCGTCTGACACTTCCATGTCATCGAGCTTGCCTGCTGCCTTGAGCTGCTTCATACCCATCAGAGCTATATCCATGAGACATACAAACTTGTCATCTCTGTCCTTGTACATCTCTTTCATCTCTGCTCTGTACGCGTCAAATGTCTTCTCAAGAAGATCCTTGTAATCTCCTTCATCAAACTCTACATCTGTGAGCTCTGTTGAGAATGTTGTATGACGGCAGTGATCTGACCAGTATGTATCGAGCACTCTGATCTCAGTCATGGATGGATCTCTCTTCTCCTCGCCCTTGAAGTAGTTCTGGATGTGAAGGAAATCCTTGAATGTCATGGCAAGTCCAAGTGAGTCATAAAGCTCCTTCAGATCTGCCTCAGCCATATCCTTAAATCCGTCAAATATATGAACATCGGCTGGCTCCGGGAACTCAGTTACAAGAGTCTCAGGGATCTCCATGCCACATATTCTTGAATCAACAGGGTTTACACAGTAATCCATGACAGCCTTCAGCTGCTCGTCTGTCACGTCGCCTGAGAGTACATATGTTGTGGCAGTCTTGATGACAGGCTCCTCATCCTCTGCAAGAAGCTTTACACACTGCTCTGCTGAATCCGCCCTCTGATCGAACTGACCAGGAAGTGCCTCTACTGAGAATACCTTGTCTGTAGCTGCAAGCTCTGGCTCGCCCTCGTAGATAACATCTACTGGTGGCTCTGCAAATACTGTCTCAAGCGCCTTGCTGTAGGTCTCATCCGATATATTCTCAATGTCATATCTGACAAGGACTCTTACATACTCAGCTTTGATTCCCAGGTAGTTCTTAATCTCTTCGTGAAGTTCCTTTGCCTTGACCGCATAGTCAGGCTTTTTCTCAACATACACTCTCTTGACCTTACTCATGTCATACCTCCATAGTAAAAGCGTTTTTCATGCAGGCGAAAATATTTTCCGCCCTTTTATCTCAATTATTTTATAATAGCATTTATCTTGATTTTTTTGTAGTGTTTTTGTATCAGTTTACAAATTTTTGTATAATACACCAATTATTCTGTTCTTTTCAATATAAATTTATTATTTTATTAAAGCTTTATAAAGAAATACAATATGTATCCTTCTGTAAACTTATCATACCTATCCTATCTTAGTTATGTAGCCTTCTTATCATCTTAAATATCACCGAATTCTGGTATATCATCGGCGAGTTCTGGCAGTAGAATATGATTCCGTCCGTCGGCGCATATATGTCTGTGGTGTTCTCACCTGTCATCGGGTTGATGATGTTGGCTATGATGTCGCCTCTTACCACCTCATCCCCTGGCTGAACGAGTTTTTTGAAAAATCCTGCCGCATGCTCCGATCTGATGCTGAGAAGATCCTCCTCATCAAGTATCGTCGATATATAGCCGGCATGACAGTTATACCTTATCACGCCCATACGCGTAAGAAATCTGAGCACTGATGACACCGCCTGGCTTGCACTCTCTCCGTTGATGGTATCTGTTACGCCCGAATATACCGAGAATGCATCTGTTCCGCGCATCTGCCAGTTGTAATTCAACGTCGCCCTGTCATATGATCGTGGCTCCGCTGTGAGAACGTATGGCATACCAAACTGGTTTGCCAGACTGTTGCTCTGTCTTCCGGTCTCGATCATGCGGACGTGCGGGATGAACTCACCGTCCATATAAAAGCTTGCAAACTGTATTCCGTATGCATAACCGGTGACCTTCTCCATGACCGCAGCCGCAATACGGCTTGTCGCCGGTCCCTCTGGATTTCCCGGAAATGATCTGTTTATATCTGAATTATCTGTTATCCAGTATTTCTTACCGACATTGAATGAACTGTAGTTGAGTGATGGGATGAGCAGTATCTGCTTGCCTGACACTATGGCTCCCCTGGCCTCAAGCTCACTGAGCTTCTTTGCAAGGAGAGAACTTATGTAGAGCTGCTGAAATTCATTTCCCCGCATCGCACCAACTATACATGCAGTCTTCTCACCGCTTCCATATGAGAAGCCCTGTATCTCATATTCGCCTCTGTAGGCTGTATTCATCGAATATATGATCTCTTTATTCATGTGCACCTCCGAATATGCGGGCAACAAGCGAGCCCTCTTCTATGACCGGATATTCTCTGAGTGAGAACACGATTCCATTTCTCGGAGATCTGATTGTCTCCTCGACAGCTCCTGTTAGAACGTTCACTATCCTGCCTATTATCTCACCCTGCTGGATATATTCTGAGTGCTTTGCAACCGGAAGGAATATACCACTGCTCTCCGCATTGACAAATTCCACATCCTTATCCTTCGCAAATTTAGGCTTGTGCTGAACCTCCACATCTCCCTGCCATATTCCCATCTTCTTCATGAGTGAAAACAGACCATCCACTATCTGATTTGAATAATCATAGTCTATCTTGAGGGCAACTCCGGACTCCACGACCATACTCTTGACACCTATCTCATTCAGTGCGTGGGCAAGGCTTCCCTCCATGACTGTGGACGATGGATGGATCCACACCACATCGACGTTCATACATGCCGCATATGGAGCTACATCGGATGCCACATCGGAGTTCACTCTCACCTGTGGTATCTCTTTGATATATACACTGCTGGAATGTACATCAACACATATGTCTGCGCCCTCTATATCCTTCATGACCTTCGCCGCAGTATACTCCCCCACAGTTCCGTCCTTTGATCCGGGAAACAGTGTATTCATGTCGATGTCAAATACCGGCACATCCCTGTACTGGGCCTCGAGCCCCATCGGATTGACAAATGGATACACATCCACTATCCCTGTCAGTTTATCGAAATCCTTCTTGATCCTTCTTATAAGTTCATAACAAATGTACTGTCCGGCAACCTCATCACCGTGTATACCCGAAACAATACACAGTCTCTTTTCCTTTCCCGTTGGGAAATCAGGCGCAAGGTGATTCTTCTTCACCCTCATAACTTCTCCGATCAGCATATTTGCTGAAACAACTGTCTCTATCATATATTACCACCCATTATACCGTTATCGTCTGCTATATTCCGTACACCTGCGCGTCAATTCCGCACAAATATAAAGAGCAGGGTACCTGTGCGTATCCTGCTCTTCATTGTACCTATATTATTATACATTACCAGGGTCAGTTCTTCAACCCTGACTGTTCCATCAAAATGCCTCACCTCTATATTTGTCCATACATCTGCCACTCTGTATTCAATCTATCCAAAGCTGCTGTCTACCAGTGTTTTATGCTCTCTTTTTGTACTCTATCCTCAGCTTGTCCGCTATCAGTGCTATGAACTCTGAGTTTGTCGGTTTGCCCTTTCCGGCATTTACCGTGTATCCGAACAGGTCATTTATAGTATCGATCTGGCCTCTGCTCCACGCCACCTCAATGGCATGTCTTATCGCTCTCTCAACACTTGACGATGTCGTCTTGTACTTTTTCGCGATCGTCGGGTAAAGCAGCTTAGTTATATAGTTGAGCATGTTCACATCATGCACTGCCATGATGATTCCCTCTCTGATATACTGATAACCTTTGATATTTGCCGGGATTCCTATATCTCTTATGATGTCTGTAACATCGCTCTCTATAGTGTTGTCTATCCTGTGGTTCAGATTCTTCTCTGTAAGACACGTAAGGTTGTCCGTAATCTTTGCACTGCTCTCCTGCTTCTTGATATACATCTGTCTGAGCCTTGCCACAAGCTGAACCGGATTATACGGTTTCAATATATAGTATGTGGCTCCCATCTCAAAAGCACATCTTATGAGTCTCTGTGATGATACCGATGTGAGTACGACAAATGTCGTATCCTTGTACTCAGGAAGTTCACTTATATGCTCCATGACACCCAGCCCGTCGATGCCTGTCAGACATATATCCAGAATCACTATATCAGGTTTATTTATCTTGATGGATTCTATCGCCTCATCCCCTGTACTGACCATATCCACTACTCTCATCTCGTCCCTTGATGCATATGTGGCGATCTGTTTTGCTATCTGTGTGCTGTCGCCATCAGCAATTACAATATTAAACCCTTTGTTTCCCATAATATCTCCCTTGTTATGTATAAGATTATTCAGTCATTAGCGCTACTCCTGTCTTCGGATAAAATAATATTAAAAACTATTTAGTTTGTCAAGTATTTTTGATATCGTTTTTAATATCATGTATTCAAACATCATTTTCGGACACATTACCCGACATTTCGCATTTTGGAATCAAGCCTTATCTTATCTGCAATTAAAGCGACAAATTCCGAGTTGGTCGGCTTGCCTTTTCCCGCGCTCACGGTGTATCCAAACAGATCATTTATGGTCTCAACTCTTCCTCTATTCCAGGCGACCTCTATCGCATGTCTTATGGCTCGTTCAACCCTCGATGCTGTTGTTCCATACATCTCCGCTATTGTCGGATAAAGCTGCTTTGTAATGGAATTCAGTATGTCCATATCTCCCACCGCGATTATTATCGCGCTTCTTAGATACTGATATCCCTTTATATGCGCTGGCACGCCTATCTCGTGAATTATATTTGTGACAGTCGTCTCAAGAAGTTCATTGTCTGGTTCATCTTTTTTGAATAAAACCTCCGTATTGTTGCCGCGTCCCTTTGTCGCCTCATCTAACACTTCCTTTACTTTCTGCTCATCATATGGCTGTTCGAGGACCCTGAGTACAGCTTTCTCTCCGACCATGGAAAATAAAAATTCAAGATAATTCCTGTGTTTTCTCGATGAACAGATGACAAACTTCACATTCTTAAGATTCTTGTTTTTTATCGCACTGTCAACCATCTCTGGAATATCTGTTCCCGCCACTACTTCGTCTACTATCACGATATCAGGTTTGTTCTCAATTATCTGTTTTATTACATTTTCTCCCTTTTCACAGCATCCCGCATATTCATAGTCCTTGAGATTACTTATTATGTTCTTCAGCTGCTCACTTTCTCTTTTGTCATGTTTCACCATCAAAACTTTAACATGACCCATGTCGTACTCCTTTCGCCTTGCTGTTATTCACTTGTTTTATTATATATATTCAATCTTTCCTTGGGAATATGTAGAACTTCGCAAGTTACGACAGCATCTTGTCGGCAGTCAGCGTGATTCAACATCTCAGAACAAAAGAGATCCCTGCACCGTCATAAAAGTGCAGGGATCTGTATTTTTTATTTAATAGAATATCTTATCTGACAGCAAGTTACCGCAGAACACAGCAATCACTCTTTTTCACGGAGTTTCATGACGACCTCATACGCGGCAGGGTTGTGTTTTCTGAGACGTTCATCCATACGTGTGCGTCTTGCCTTATATCTTTCCACAAATTCCGGATGTTCCTTCTCAAGTCTCTCATAGAGCTGTTTTCTTCTTCTCTCTATGTGTTCAGCAATCTTATTTTCATCCTCTCCGGTCACTCTGACTATCTCTTCAATATGAGACTCCATGTGTTCAAGCCACTCATCCTCATCCTGGATATCCATCTGGCTCCAGAATCCCGACATGATCTGTTCCATATCCGCACCATTTTTCATGCTTCTTATAGACTCCTGTATATGCCGCTCTATCACATCCTCTGCGTCATCGCCAAATGCCCAGACAAGCTCCTGAACCATGGTGTCGGTCCGCTTTCTCCTTATATCATGATAGCTGTTATGTACTCCGACCAATGGGTACGGGCTGGATAAACCACAGTCCGCCAATGCCCTCTCTATAGTCTGTCTCACGCTGCCATTTTCTATCAGGTCACCGAGTCCCAGCTTTCTCAGCTGGACATTCAGCTGCCCGATATGCTCCGTTATGTATAGCTTAATACCCATATCTGCCAGGGTATCATACATTATGCGAAGTGTCTTCGCCGCCGTGACATCCACACTTCCTATAGCAGATGCATCCACTATGACTGCTCTGGTCTCCTCGTCAACCGCATCCATTATATCTTTTTGAAATGTTGCTATATTTGCAAAGAACAGATTGCTGCTGAATCTGTATATGACCACATGCTGTATCGGATATGCGTGTTTGAATTTCTCAAGGGCAAGAAATTCTCCGTGTCCCGGTACCAGTCCTAGGAAATTTCTAGGTGGGTCCGCTGCCTTTTTGATCACAGCCACAAATGAGAGTATCATTCCTATGAGAACGCCATTGATGGTCCCGAGCAGCAGAACTCCCAGAAATGCGCCACAAAATATATAGAATTCTACTTTGCTTACCTTCCACAATCTGGCCGCAAGATCAAATTCCATGGCACTGTAAAGTGCCGATATGACGATCGCCGTGAGCACAGGGACAGGAAGATATCCTATAAATCCTGTTCCACACAATAGTATGACTATCATCACTACACCCGCGGTTATCCCTGTGAGCTGGGTTCGTCCTCCGTACTGTTCGTTCATGGTCGTCCTCGACACTGATCCGTTTATCGGACAGCATCCAGTAAATGCTGCAGCAAGGTTTGCCGCGCCAAATGCCAGGAGCTCCTGATTGTCATCTATCTTATATCTATTCTTCTGCGCAAAATTGTTCTCTGCCAGAAGTGTCTCCGCCATGATAACCACTGCCACTGACAAACTCACCGTGAGAATATCTGGAAGCATTCTGACGTCCACCTGTGGCACTATGAATGACGGAAGTCCTCTGCTCACCTCAGACAGACATACTATCCCGTACTCATCCATATCTATAAAGCAGGACATCACCGCCCCCGCTGCCATGACGCAGATTGCCATCGGGAACTTTGGTATAAGCCGTCTTGACACGAGAAGTATGACTAGGGCTATCACCCCCATGACTATTGATGGCATATTTGCATCCTTCACCGTTGCCGCTATATGCTCCATCAGTTCGAACAGCTCTCCTGTTCCAGCCCCGGCACCGTAAAGCTTCGGGATCTGCATCAATATGATCGTGGCGCATATTCCAGATATGAAGCCTCCCATTACCGGAGTCGATATGTAGTTGACCAGCTTTCCCGCCTTAAACAGAAAGAACACTAGCAGCCATATCGCCGTGAAGAATGTTATCACCGGCACTACCTGCATTGCCTCTTCCGTTCCGGGAGTCACCCCCAGAGTTACCAGTGCAGCGCCGACAAGCGCCGCCGGCGCTGCATCCACCCCGAATATAAACTGTCTGGATGTGGACAGCAGTCCAAAAACTATTATCGGCAGCACCGATCCGTAAAGTCCGTACACCGCCGGAAGTCCGGCTATCTGGGAATATCCCATGGATATCGGTATGGACACCGCCGCTATGATTATTCCCGTCAGAATGTCCGGGATTATATTCTCTTTTTTGTAATTCCTAAGTGTATGACACACTGAAACTTTTGATACTTTTATAGGTCTCTCCTCCCTGCCGCCTGATATCTTTTTACAGATACAATTTTATCCTTTTCAACAATTTTTTTCCACTATAATCTCACTCCTCCAGCATATTCTCTATGAATATCCCATATCCCCTGGTTGGATCGTTTACAAATACGTGGGTGACGGCGCCTATTATCCTTCCATCCTGGACTATCGGGGAGCCGGACATTCCCTGGACGACTCCGCCGGTGAGCTCTAGGAGATCATTGTCTATAACATGAAACTCTATATTCTTATCGTCGGCATCACAGTCCACTATCTCTATATCTATCTCGTACTTGCTAAGTTCGCCGTTCATTCTGGAATATATATATGCCCTGCCGCTGCGAACATCATCCCCTTTTGCTATATACATCCGTTCCGCATCACTGTATCTGGTGCTGCAGTACGCCTCATCAAGATGTCCGTATATACCACTTGCACTGTTGCCATCGATTATACCGACAAGTGCCTTTCTGTATGCAATGCTTCCCTGCAGCCTTCCGGGCTGCTCCGAGTATGACTTGCTTATATTGGTGATGTTCGTGGTGTACATTCCGCCGGTGCTGCATCTCATCATAAGTCCGGTATCCACATCGGACACACTGTGTCCCAGGGCCATAAACCGCGTGCCATCTACAAATGTGATCGTGCCAATACCAGAGACATCATCCTTAACCCAGGCACCAAGAAGATAGTTGCCACTCTCATTTTTCTCGGGAATTACTGACTTTCTGAATGTCTTGTCATCACGCACATATTCTAAGTCCATGCTCTGACCATTCCCCGCTGCCACCATGCTTAAAAGCTCTGACCTTTTTGATATGTCCCTTCCATCAACGCTCACAATATAATCCCCTGTCTGCAAAATACCCTCAACCGGACAGCACGTCTTTCCATCTGAATTCCTAAAGCTGCATACATCAACGACCATGACCCCATCCGTCTTCATATAGATTCCCATGGCCTCCCCTGATGGAATGACCTGTCTTTCATATATATCATCGCCAAATGCCTTGTCTTTCAGCTTCATACTCGCGGCATGATCTTCCATTGTCATACTGGCGTTGTACGTTTCACCTGAATAACCATACATATTGATTTCCGAGCCTTCATTTTCACCCGCTCTTATGCTATCAGCCACAGCACATAGAACAAATAAGACCATAAGGAGCAAAAGATCCGCAACACTTACCCATAAGATCAGCTTTTTATATTTTTTCATAATCTATTCCTCCTTCTTAAGCAAAAAAAATAAGAGCAACGGCATCTGCTGTTACTCTTATTATGTTGATTTAAGAACAAGTTTATATCAGTATTTTTTTGTCTTTTCTGCCATTTGTTTCATCTCAAGTGCGTTGCTCATGACCGCATCAGTTATACTTGCTCCGCCGAGCAGTCTGGCTATCTCCGTGATTGATTCAGTCTCTGACAGTCTGACTATCTTTGTGACTGTCTTGCCCTCATCTGCGGATTTTTCTATGAGATAATGGCTGTCCGCCATGGCCGCGATCTGAGGAAGATGCGTGATACTGATAACCTGATGTTTTCTGGAAATTAATGCCATTTTTTCAGCGACCGCCTGGGCTGCACGTCCGCTTATTCCGACATCTATCTCATCGAACACGAGCGTTCCGATATTGTCCTCCACCGCCATACACGACTTGACTGCCAGCATGATCCTAGACAGCTCACCGCCCGATGCAACATCATAGAGTGGTCTCAGCTTCTCGCCCACGTTCGTGGATATCACAAAATAACAGTCATCTATGCCATTTGCCGTACATTCCGAAAGTCTGTCAAATACCATATCGAAATCGACCTGCATAAAGCTCAGATCTGAGAGAGCTGTCTTTATCTCCTTACACATAAGCTTTGCCTGCTTCTTTCTCTCCGCACTGAGTTTGTCAGCGGCATCAATCATAAGTTTCTTGGCTTTGTTTATCCTGCCTGAAAGCTCAGCAATATATTCATCATACTCTGATAATTTTTCGTATTCAGCCTTGCTCTCCTCGAGATATCTGTTGACCTCATCCACCGTGCTGCCATACTTTCCTTTTATGTCATTTATGACGTCAAGCCTCGACTCCACCTCGCGGAACTCTGAATCGTCAAAGTTCATGCTCTGCATATAGTTGCTGAGTTCAACGTTAAAATCATTTAACAGAGCGTCTATATTTTCCAACTGACTGTAGAGTCCGTCTATCTCATCGTCAAGCTCCTTTATGCCTTTAAGATTTACGAGAACACGGCCTATCTCATTTCCTGCGGATGACTGGTTCTCATAGCCGGTCACACTGTAAACCTCTGACGCTGCCGCAACTATATCCCTGGAATTTACCATCTTGTTGTACTGATGCTCAATATCCTCATCCTCGCCAGCTTTGACATTTGCAGATTCGATCTCCGCTATCTGGTATTTCAGGAACTCAGCTCTGCGGCTTCGCTCAGCCTCATCCATGGACAGCTTATCCATCTGATCCACAAGCTCAGTATAATCAGCATGTCTCTGTGCCACCTCGCGCTTCAGTGGTTCTATAGCTGCTCTGCCAAATTTATCCAAAAGTTTCATGTGCTCATTCTTTTTGAGAAGTGTCTGCTGCTGATGCTGTGTGTGCATGTCTATCAGAAGTGCCGAGACTTCTCTGAGCCTTGCGGCTGTTACCGCCATATCATTTATAGTATTGATCGTTCTGGAATTCACTATTCTTCTTGTTATGAGTATCTCGCCATCCTCTGTAGGCTCCACTCCAAGCTGTCTGATCTGCTCAAGGACTGCCTCATCATCCACAAGAAAAAGGAGCTGACAGAAGCCCTCCTTGCCGGCTTCCCTCACTATATCCTTTGGGAGCTTGTCTCCCATTCCGATCTTGAGAGCCCCCATGATGATGGATTTTCCGGCACCGGTCTCACCTGTCAGTATATTAAGATTGTCTGTAAAATTAACATTCGCATCGTCTATCAGGGCGATGTTCTTTATATGTACATTAAGTAGCATTGTCTCCTCCTGTATTTACACAGAATTCTCTACACATATCATAACTCATGGAAGCTGTCATTCCACAATGTATATATTATCTCTGCATACGGTCGATGGTCTTCATCACCGCGTCAGTCATATCCCTGCTCCTGACCGCCAGAAATATCGTGTCATCACCCGCGATACTCCCCAGCAGTCCATTTATCTCCACATTGTCAAGTGCTGCGGCAACTGCCATAGCCATTCCAGACACAGTCTTTATGACTATCAGATTTTCAGCGGGGACCATGGACAGTATTCCCGCAGACAGTACCTTTCTGTAAGATTCTATCGATTCATGGCTCGTGCTCTTGCCAAGTGTATACTTCTGTCTGCCTCCAGCAACTGCCACCTTCGTCAGATTTATCTCCCTTATGTCCCTCGATATCGTAGCCTGAGTCGTTGTAAAACCAGCCTCAGCAAGTTTTTCCAGAAGTTCATCCTGGGTCTCTATATCATATTGCTCTATTATAGACAATATCTTTGCCTGTCTTTTCTGTTTCATGCTATTTACCCCCGAGCTTATTTCTAAGTATCTCGTAGAAATTCACATCACTTGCCTTTATGAGCTTCGTCGTCCTCTGTGATGTACATATATCAAGCACATCCCCGGCAGAAAGCTCATAATCATTTCCTCCATCAAATGACACTATCGCCTCTGTGTCCTGTGTTTTCCGTTTTTTTGCTATGGCAATCGACACCTTTGCATCACTCGGAAGAACTATGCTCTTGGACGTGAGCGAATGGGGACAAACCGGCGTGATTATCATAAGACGCGCCATCGGGTCCACTATAGGTCCGCCGGCAGACAGGTTGTATCCGGTTGAGCCGGTCGGCGTTGACACGATGATTCCGTCGCCCTCATAAGCGTTCAGGAAACTCCCGTTCACATACACATCAAGTCCGATCAGCCTCGAAAATCCAGCCCTGCTTATAACTATATCGTTGAGCGCCCTCTTCCTGAAGGTGCCGACACGAGCTGCTCCTATGTTGCTTTCCTTTTGTGCATCCACGCTGTCCTCCGGCCTGCATCCTGACTTTTTTATAGAGCCCTTTATCATCATGCGCTCCTGAATGGCAAAATCATCAGCCATCAGGCGGTCAACTATCTCTCTCCAGTTTGTGACCTCTCCCTCGGTGAGGAAGCCTACTGTTCCAAGATTTATACCAAGCAACGGTATATCC
The DNA here is from genome assembly GCF_025149915.1 of Coprococcus eutactus. Lineage (NCBI taxonomy): Bacteria > Bacillati > Bacillota > Clostridia > Lachnospirales > Lachnospiraceae > Coprococcus > Coprococcus eutactus. Next base: position 1,156,206 of record NZ_CP102278.1, on the reverse strand, counting down.
ACATGACTGGCCGTAGATGCTGCATTTAACAGTGTTCCATCACCGCCGAGCACTATAACGCATTCGCAGCCAGAAAGCACATCACTCACCTGCTGCTTTGTGAGTGCGCTGAAGCTATAGCAGTCCATACACTTACTCTGTCCGCCATGGGCATGTATATACTCCGTAAGTCCTGGGAGCACCCCGGATTCATCATCTTTATCAGGATTATACAGTATATATATCGCTTTCATCTATAAATCCTCCAGCTTATTTGCTGAGCGCACTGTGTGATTCCTCAACCAACGCCCTGATATCAAACTCCTCATTTTCACGGCTCTCATCCTTCGTTATATGGAGCAGATACTCTATATTGCCCTCTGGGCCTTTGATCGGAGAATAACTCAGATGAAGTGTCCTGAATCCATTCGCCCTGGCATAGTCCACGATCATCTGCACTACTTCAATATGTGTTGAGAGTTCGCGGACAACCCCCTTCTTTCCGACCTTCTCGCGCCCCGCCTCGAACTGAGGCTTTATCAGGCACACGATCTCACCGCCTGGTGTCATGAGCTCGCGGACCGCAGGGAGAACCTTTGTGAGGGATATAAACGACACATCTATCGATGCAAATTCTATCACGTCATCTATGTCATCCGGTGTTACATACCTGATGTTTGTCTTTTCCATACAGACAACTCTCTCGTCATTTCTGAGTTTCCATGCCAGCTGTCCATGTCCGACATCCACTGAGTACACCTTTACCGCACCATTTTGCAGCATGCAGTCAGTAAATCCACCGGTGGAAGCTCCCACATCCATGCACACCTTTCCTTCGAGTGTCACTCCGAAATTGTTCATCGCCTTCTCAAGCTTAAGCCCGCCTCTGCTGACGTACTTCAGGGTGTTTCCCCTGACCTCTATCCTGGCCGTCTCCTCAAATGTAGTTCCAGCCTTATCCTCTTTATTGTTATCTACATACACTATTCCGGACATGATGATCGCCTTCGCCTTCTCGCGGGAATCAGCAAGCCCCTGCTCTACGAGGAGCACATCCAGTCTTTTCTTCATTTTCTGTCCTCTTATATTCTTGATTATCTTACTGTATTGTATCCGCGTGTCCTATTCTGTCATATATGGAATCGGCGTCCAGCCCCAGCATCCGTCTGAGTTCACTGACCGTTCCCTGCGGCACAAATCTGTCATCTATGGCACAGGTCATCACCTTCACTGGCAGACCATGTTCCTCAACATACTCCTCCACGGCACTTCCATATCCACCACGCTTTATACCCTCTTCGATCACGACTATTCTGTCATGGTCATGACTCAGATCATCGATAAGTTCAGTGTCAAGAGGCTTCAGGAATCTTGCATTCACAAATGTAACATCATCGTCCTCAGATATATACCTGTTGTATATCTTCTCGGTCTCCTGTACCATATTGCCCACAGCCATGATGGCAAGTCCGCGTCCTCTGTGTATGATCTCACTCTTTCCTTTTTCAAATGGCACATTGTATTCACTGAGACCATAGTATGCATCTCCCCTTGAATACTTTATCGCAACCGGACCGTCATAGCCTACCGCCCATTCCATCGCCTTCGTGAGCTCATATCTGTTCTTTGGCGCAATCACTGTCATATTCGGTATGTGCGATAAAAATGCCGTGTCAAATATTCCCTGATGTGTATCGCCGTCAGCTCCGACAAGACCTGACCTGTCTATGGCAAATATCACATGCAGGTTCTGCAGACACACGTCATGGAGTATCTGGTCATACGCCCTCTGCAGGAACGATGAATAGATTGCAACAACAGGCACAAGTCCTGATGCAGCAAGCCCGGCCGCAAATGTCACCGCATGCTCCTCAGCAATTCCCACGTCAAAAGCCCGCTCAGGGAACTTCTCGGCAAATGCAGACACTCCGGTACCCTTTCCCATGGCGGCTGTTATCGCAACTATCCTGTCATCGGTTCTGCCAAGTTCGATCAGTTTTCTTGCAAACACGCCCGTGTTAGACATTGTCTTTTTCTCTTTTATCACATGACCTGTCCGGATGTCAAACGGCTCGACACCGTGGAAATAGCTCGGATGCCTTTCAGCGTGAACATAGCCTTTGCCCTTGACCGTCTTAACGTGCACAAGTATAGGTCTGTCAAGCTTCAAGGCTTTTCTGAATGTAGCTTCCATAGTCTCTATATCATGTCCATCGATCGGACCTATATATGTAACGCCAAGCTCTTCAAAGAACATTCCCGGCACCAGTATCTGTTTAATTGAATCCTTGGACTTCTTGAGTCCCTTCGCCAGACGCTCTCCTGCCACAGGTATCTTCATAAGTACTTTCTCAACATTGCCCTTGAAATCATTGTACTGCTGGCCTACCCTGAGTTTGCTCAGGTACGTAGACATTCCGCCAACATTCTGATCTATAGACATGTTATTGTCATTTAACACGACAAGGCAGCTCGTCTTGATGTCCGCCATATTGTTCATGGCCTCATACACCATCCCGCCGGTGAACGAGCCATCGCCTATCACTGCCGCGATATTCTCATGTGTGCCCTTTATGCTTCTGGCACATGCCATACCTAGGGCTGCTGATATCGAGGTCGAACTGTGTCCGGTATTGAAGGCGTCACATGGGCTTTCGCTTGTCTTTGGAAATCCCGACATGCCTCCAAACTGTCTCAGACTGCCCATCTCGTCTTTTCTGCCCGTCAGTATCTTGTGGACGTACGACTGATGTCCAACATCCCATATAAGCTTATCCTCCGGGAAATTCAGCACACGGTGGAGGGCCATCGTAAGCTCTACGCACCCCAGATTTGGTGCCAGATGTCCTCCTGTCTCGCTCACATGTGATACCAGAAATTCCCTTATCTCCTCTGCCAGCCTCGGCAGCTCCTCACTGTCAATGTTCTTTATATCGTTTTCTTTATTTATTCTATCCAGTATATTCATAAACACACCATAGACAAACCTGTTATTTCTGCCTGTTTATCAGCCAGAGTACAAGCTTCCTCAGGAACTCACTGTCACCGTCCATCTCTTCCAATTCTCTTACCGCTCTCTCCGATAAGTCCCTGACATACTGTCTGGACTTCTCTATTCCATGTATCGTGACGTATGTGATCTTGCCGTTCTCCTCATCACTCAAAGTTGGCTTTCCCAGGACCATACTGTCCCCGCAAACATCCAGTATATCGTCCTGAACCTGAAATGCCATTCCGATATCTGATGCGATCTTCTCAACAGCCTCAACCTGTTCACTATCCGCACCTGCAAGGACCGCACCTATCATCATAGATGCCTCTATGAGGGCTCCAGTCTTGTTCTCATACACATATTCAAGCTGTTCCCTGGTAAGCGTTCTTCCCGTCATCTCGACATCCACCACCTGGCCTCCGAGCATGCCGTAAACTCCTGGCTTTCTAGCAAGTATCCGCAGAGCTTCAGAAACCTTGCGCGCATCTTCATCCAGATCAAATGCCTTGCATGCGGTCTCATACGCATAGTTCAGAAGAGCATCACCGGCAAGGATCGCCATAGCCTCACCAAACACCACATGTGACGTCTGTCTGCCCCTTCTATAATCATCGTTATCGAGGGCTGGCAGATCATCATGTATGAGCGAATATGTATGTATCATCTCTATCGCTGCCATAAACGGCTTTACCACATCTGTGCTGCCGCCAAGCATCCTGTATGTCTCTTCCATAAGCATAGGCCTCAGGCGCTTGCCGCCAGCCTCCACAGAATATGCCATAGCCTCGCAAACAGTTCTCGGAAATCCCTCCACCTTTGGGAGATACCCTGCGACTATCCCATCTATGCGCTCCGCGCGTTCAGCGATCGCTTTATCAAGTGATTTCTTCTGCTCTGCACTGTATGCATCATTATATGACTCACTCTTTACGCTCATCATTCATCCTCCTGACCGGAGAGTGTTATCATCTCCTTCTCAACGTCACAGAGATAATTTCTGCATCTGTTTATAAGCTGGACGCCTTCCGCATACACATCCAGAGATTCCCTGAGTCCTGTCTGTGCATTCTCAAGTATGGCGGCTATCTCGTCAAGTCTTCCAAAAGCTTCCTCTATGGACATGTCTCCGAGTGACTGTTCATCAGATCCTGCTGCCGTTTTCTGTATATCTTCTGCCATAGCTATTCCTCCTGTCTATCGAAATCCATTAATGTCCGTAACAGACGCCAATATCTTTCCATCGTGTACTGTTATCTCAATATCGCTGCCCGGCTCTACATCCCCCACAGATGTGACTGGCTGATCTGCCGATGCTATATATCCAAATCCGTTAACAAGCTTGGCTGTAGGTGAGAGTCCGTGTAACCTCTCCGTCATAACCGCAAGAGCATTGAGTCGCAGCTCGTATTTTCTGTACATTCCGCCCTCAAGTCTCTCACTCATCCTTTCGCACCTGTCATGAGCGCTGCTCAGCCTTGCACTCATAAGGGACTTCATCGTCTCCTGAAGTCTGTCAAGCTTCTCTCTCTGCGCCCCAAGCTGTGCCTCCGGGCTCAGCAGCCTTAACTGTCTCGCATAGCCGTCCAGATTTCTTCGATACTTCTCCATCCGATTATCCATAAGTGCCTTGATGTACAGATATCTCTGTTCAAACTCCGAAACAGTCTCCTTCACCACCGGAAGTGCATGCATGACCGCCGTGGATGGGTTGGACTCTCTCTTATCCGCAACCATATCTGCAACCGTCGTGTCAATCTCATGTCCTGTCGCAGTGATGATCGGTGTCTCAGCATTGAATATGGCCCATGCAACCTGTTCCTCGTTGAACGCCCACAGATCCTCCGCAGATCCGCCTCCACGACCAACGATTATGACATCCATACCCATGCCATCCAGTATCTCTATTCCTCTTGATATATCCGCCGCGGCATATTGTCCCTGCACCGTCGCGGGATAACAATACAGCTGGGCATACGGATCCCTTGTCTTTGCTACCTTACATATGTCGCTTATCGCAGCCTTATTTCCAGCCGTCACAACTCCTATCTTCCTGGGATATCGAGGTATCGGTTTCTTGTATTCCTGTGAAAAAAGCCCCATGCCTTCAAGCTTTGCAATGAGCTTTTGCAGATTGGCATTAACCTCACCATCGCCCACTCGCACAAGCCTGTCCACATAGAGCTGATATTTTCCATCACGCACATACACTTCCACCCGGCCAAAGGCATGAACCTTGTCGCCATTCTTCGGTGTGAAACCCAAACCGTATCTCTGCTTACCGGCGAACATCACAGCGGATATAACTCCACTGGAATCCTTGAGAGAGAAATAACAATGACCTTTCTTATCACGTCCAAATCCTGTTATCTCACCCTCCACACACAGATTGCCCAGCCACGGTTCCCCGCTGATCAGATCCTGGATCCTGCGATTGAGTTCCTGAACTGTATATATATTATTCTGTGGCATTACCGCTTTCTTCCTTTTTTACTAGTTTTGCAAGAAGTGCATTCACAAATTTGCTTGCTGAGACATCACAATATTTCTTTGCAAGTTCAACCGCCTCGTTTATGGCTACCTTCTCAGGAATGGTCTCATCATAAACTACCTCATATACACCAAGTCTGAGGATAGCAAGTTCCTCCTTGCCTATTCTCGGAAGCTTCCATCCCTCTGATATCTCTGATATCGTGTTGTCTATGGCATCCTTATGGGCAAGTATATCCATAACCTTATCTGTTATATATTCTTTGTCCTTCTCCGATACAGACGCATACAGCATAGGATCGTCTTCCTCATCCCCAGGCATCTCCGTGTCAAATGCCAGCTCAAGCTGTTCCTTCATCTCTTCCTGAGTATTGAACTCTGCTGTAAATACGATCTTGAATATCTTGTCTCTTATCTCTCTTCTTGTCATGTTTTCCTCTCCACTATCACTCGTATTCTGCCATGTCTATATCTGCATCATCTAAATCAGCCAGTCTACCTGGCGTCACTGACACGCACACCTGCTATCCTGATGTTGACCTGCTCAACAGAAAGTCCTGTCATGGTCTCTATAGCCTGCTTGACCTTATCCTGAACCTGTGCAGATACCGATGGAATACTGTACTCATAGAGCACTTCTATAGCAATATCCACTTTGACTTTTCCCGGAAGCAGTTCCACCTTGACTCCCTTTGCCGGATTCTTCTTGCCAAATTTCGAAGCAAGCTCATTTGAAATACTTCCGGTAAGTCTGTATACACCTTCCACCTCTCCAGCAGCAAGACCTGCTATGATAGCAACAACATCATCTGCTATCTGTACCTTGCCAAGAGAGTTATTCTCCTCAATATTATATGAACCGTCCTGAACCTTATCTATCTGAACTATCTCGTCTTTTTTATTGTCCAGGGCATCAGTTGCTGCGCCGTTCTGTACTGTATCACTCATACTCATTCATACCTCCCGGATTGTATTTTACGGACTGACAAATCCGTCAAGTCTGCCTTAGATTTCTCCTATAGGCAGACTTCTAGATTTATATATCACACATTATAATATCCTGACAGCTATTTTGCAAGTATATGAGATTTTACAGTACCTACTTGCCATCCATCATAGATATTGCCACATTGCTGATATTATAACCGGTTTTACGTGTCACTATGTCCTCTATCTGTGCCCTCTCCGCATCATCTAGCTCTGCTGCGCCAAGTGTCACATCGACCGACTCGTCTCCTATCGTGACTACTACATCTGTGTATCCCTTTGCCGCCAGCACAGTCTCTATATCAGTCTCCATCTCTATCGTGTCATTTAATCTGACATATGTATCAGCCGCCTCTTTCTTTGCCTCATCGCTGAGCGCCTCATCACCTATGATATCCATGAGTGTCTCTCTGCTCTTTGACCTGTTCTGCTCCCTTGTGAGTTTGACAGATGCCATATTGTTTGTGACAGCCTTTGCACTGGCACTGGTGAGCACCGCATCGCCTATCTCTTCCTCCGGACCGTTGAGCTCCATATCCTCCGATAGTCCCTCATCTGTATCCTGCGCTTCATCAGCAGCAATGTTTTCACTTCCATCTGCCACATTTTTGCTGTCACTTCCCGCAACTTCATCATAGCTTATGACCTCGACCTGTTCCTTGCCGTTCTTTTTTGTCTTTTTGTCCTTTCCCGCATCTGCAAAGCTCATATAACCAGCCACACCGATCATAACTGCAAGTGCTATTATCGCAAGTCTGTTTTTACCACTCACTCTTCTCATAGAGTCCTCCACATTAATTTGCTTCTAATATCACAATCTTATGCGCCTGAACGTCAAATAATGCCTGAACAGCATTTGTTATCTTCAGCGACATTTCTGCATTTTCCGCACCTTTGCAGCATATCACAACTCCCTCAATCTCAGGCTGCACATATTTTGTCACATATGGAACGCTCTGACTTCCGCTCTCCTTAAGGACTGTATCCTCAGTGACGGATGTCTGACTGGAGTCGTCATCTTCACTTTGGGCTGTATTTCTGTCCTTGAGTGCGATCTTCTGCCCGTTATCCTTTACTGTTATCATCACCTGCACATCCGATATTCCATACATTGTCCCAAGCACACCCGCCAGTCTTTTTTCAAGGCGTTCAGTATAGGCTGCTACATCATCCATATAGTTTTCATCCGCCATGCTGTCCGTTGCCTGCTGCCCATCTGCGTAACTGTCAGCCGTCTGTCCATAGATTTCGCTCTCCGCATCATCCGTGTTCTCCTGAGAACTATCCCGGCGGTCTGACGGCCATACTATGATAAGCATGCATATCCCTGCAATCAAAACAAGCAGCAACTTATATATCCTGTTGTTGCTGCTTTTGAGTATCGCTTTAATATTCATTTTCATTTTCCAGCCCTTCCTGCAATGCTGATCTTTTCCTGGTCCAGCCCGTATTCATCCGAAAGCACTTTTGACATTTCCCCAGAATCAGCCTCCCCGTGATCTATTTGTTTTCCGGTCTGTGCATTCTCCCCTTCCATAGGATTATCTCCGGAAAGAATTACCCGGATTCCAGCTATTTCCATTTCATCGGATAACTCTATATCCACATCTGCATATGTCCCATACCTGTCAGAAATAAAATCCTGTATTACCTTCTCCATAAGTTCTACGTACACCTCATCATCCCCACCATCTATATTTGCCCCAAGCGACTCTTCATACATATCAAAGATCACACGGTCATCGCTGTGCAGCCACCTTATGACCGGCGTGAGAACGACTATCATCATGACAAATCCGATGGCCGTCTGTATGTATTTCTTCATCTTCGGGTCAGGCACAAGATACAGGATAACCGAGAACAATATGCCGCACACTATTATATTTGTTATCCATTCCCTGAGCATTACATCCCTCCATGTAAAGGCAGGAGGGGTTGATCCTGCCTGCATTCAGCTACGACGATATACTCATTGTCATAAGAGCTATGCTGATCACAAACATCATCACGCTTATACCACATGCCTTCAGCATCAGTTCCGCTGTCGCCGCCATGATCCCAACTCCCTCTGAATATCTGCTGTCCCCAACAGGCTGTACCACAGCCGCGATACACCTAAGTGTAAATACTATAATAAGTATCTTTATCATGGGAACCGCCGCCAGTATCACTATGATAACTGTACACGCCATCCCCATACAGTTTTTTATAAACTCTCCTGTACTTATCATGACACTCAGCACTGCACTGACAGATGACATGCCAGACATCTTTCCTATAGCCCTGAGTATCCCGTTTCTTGATACCCTGTCTATCGATGGTGCTATCATGCTCTTCACGACATTGATGCCCGTGACAACGGCGAACATCGTTCCAAGCCCCCAGCTGGCAAGCTTCTTCATCAGCCCCGCAAGTCTTGAGAAATTATCTTCCTTGTTGAGATTATTCACCAGCGCCACTATCCCGCTGCACTTTATAAGGGGCAGGATGAATCCGATTATCCCCGTCTGACATATGTATATCACAAGTATGAGCACCGACTGCGAGTACATGGCGCTTTCAGGTCCGCTGACATACAATATCTGAGATGCATACATAGGATAAAACGCCCTCATGAACTCGGTAACATCCCCTATCGTGTCTGTTACAACATTCTGTACTATGACGAAATCACCGAGCAGCAGCGATACAAGCACCATATATGTCACCATGAAGCCATTTTCCATGACATACTCTCCGATATTGCCCGACACCTGGGCAAATGTACTTCCAAGAACTATTACCGCGATTATCTGCAGAGCAAGCACGCGGCTTGTCCTCACCTCATAGGCGATGCTGTCCGCCAGAGCCCTTCCAACGCGCCGGCAGGCACCGTCTATATCACCGGTCCTCAGAAGTTCATATATCTCGCTGAACTTAACCGATGTCTTTTCGCTGATGAGTTCGTCAAGCTGATCTATCCAGTCGCTATCAGGATCACTCTCGTACTCTGCGGTCCGCATATCCGCTGACACCTGGTATTCTGGCAGCAGCGCAAACACACCGACCATATAGATCAATAAAGCCATACGGACACCGCATCTAAAAAAATACCTACCCTTCAACTATCTTCACCACCAGATCTATCACACTCATGAGAACCGGCATGCTTAGAAGTATGAGGGATATCTTTCCCGCCATCTCAACCTGGGAGGCTATGGCATTGTATCCCGCATCCCTGCACAGGTCACTTGAAAACTGACACACATATGCAAGACCGATCATCTTCAGGATAACATCTATGTATGTGATATTTACCGATATGTATGCTGTGATCCTGTCTATATAATCCGTGATCTGTCTGAATCTACTAACCACGAAATACATCACCATCACACAGCCCGCCATCGAGAGAATGACTCCATATCCGGAATCCATATCCTTTATCTTTATGGCTATGAGTACCACTATCACCGCTGCAAATGACACTGCTATCAGATTCATCACATCACCATCCATCACTGTCCCAGATTTACAAGTTCCATTATCTCATTAAACAGATCCCGTATATAGGGAATCACCCATGACAACACTATGATAAGCCCTGCCAGATTAAGAAGATATGCATGCTCCTCTTTCCCGGAATGCTTGAGTATCTGGTTCAGCAATGCCACCAGGATACCTACCGCCCCTATTTTCAACAGTATCTGGATCGTCATAGTTTCCTCTCCTCTACGCTCACAATAACATTATCACGATGAACAGTCCTGCCAGTATCCCAAGGGAATTGGAAAGCTTCCTGATCCCCCCATTTCTGTTTCTCTCCCTCTCATATTTGTCAGTGATTATATTCTCTATCAGCGATATCCTGGATATCTGTGCATCGACATCCATATCTCCGAGTATATCACCAAGACGGCCAATCTCCTCCACCACATCCGCGCGGACTGCCGAGAGATCCGACAGCACTGCCATCGAATCCCGCCACAATTCGCCAAATGGCTTGTCCCTGCCGCCGGAAACGTCTTCGTTGAGGCTGTGCAGCCACATCTTCACAGCTCCCTTAGTGCGCTTCTCACATCTGGCAAGCAGTTCAGGCAGCTCTGTTCCCTCGTATATTATCTGGTTCTTTATGATCTGTATCAGTAAAATGAGCTCCTCCAGCTCACTCACCATTCTTGTGTGAAAGCTGCCCACTGCATGTCCTGTCATAAATGAGGCATACAGTATAAGAAAGCAGCCTGTTATCTTCAACATATATCTACTTCATCCTCCCCGGCGTCATTCGCACCAGCACAGTCTGTTGCCCTGACCGTCAAATATGTCTGATACCTGCCCTGCTTTCTCTCCCCCCAGAACAACGTATCTCTCAAACACGCGGTTTTCCACAAGTCTTCTTATACCGGTTCTCTCCCGCACATCATCTATGGAGTAGCCATGAGCTGTGGCAAGCAATCTGCACCCACAGTTTACGACGCCAAATATCGCGTCCACATCCGCAGGCCCACCTATCTCATCGACCGCTATAAGCTCCGGTGCCATGGTCCTGACTAACATCATCATTCCCGCAGCCTTCGGGCAGCAGTCAAGCACATCAGTCCTTATACCCACATCGTTTTGAGGTATCCCCTTGTAACATGCCGCTATCTCAGATCTCTCATCTACAACTCCCACCGTGGTTCCGCTGTTGGACACCACCCTTATGATATCCCTGAGCAAAGTGGTCTTGCCATGACATGGCGCTGATACGATGAGTGTGTTCAGAAGTCTTCCACCGCTCACTATGTACTGCATCACTCTGTTGCTACAACCCTTGATCTCATGGGCAACCCTTATGTTGAGAAACGATATGTGCCGTATACACTTTATCCTGTTTCCGTCCAATATGATCTTTCCCGCAACACCTACTCTATGACCTCCGCACACAGTCACAAAGCCCTGCCTTATCTCATCCTCGTAAGCATACAGTGAGTGGTTGCACACACATTCCAAGGTATCATTCACATCCCTGGCAGTCACTATGTAAGCCTTTGCCGCATCATCCGTCTTCATTCCCCTTGAATCCACATATATCTCGCTGTCCTCATACCTCAGAATAAACGGGCTGTTCACCCTGAGCCTGATCTCCCACAATCTGCTGAAATCCAGTTTCAGTTTCTCCACCATACACCTGATCCTCACCGGCAGCAGGCGCAATACATCTTCTCCGCACATACATTTTCCCTCTTGTGATCACTCTGCTATTATGACTACATAAACAATATATTCATGGGGTTGAGGATTTAGAACACGCAGGGAACTGATTGCATAAAAAAATCAGGTACAGCAACCGCCATACCTGATCTATGATAGTTTCTATTAATATTGTTACACGCTGTGAATTAAACTCTTGAAAGATACTCACCTGTACGTGTATCGATCTTGATCGTGTCACCCTCGTTTACGAAGAGAGGTACTGATACCTGAGCGCCTGTCTCAACTGTACATGGCTTTGTAGCACCTGTTGCTGTATCGCCCTTTACACCAGGCTCGCACTCTGTGATAACCAGCTCTACAAAAAGAGGTGGCTCTACAGCAAATACGTTGCCGTTGTGTGAACAGATCTTACAGAGCTCGTTCTCCTTAACGAACTTAAGTGAATCACCTATAGCTGCTGAGCTGATAGGAATCTGATCATATGTCTCTGGATCCATGAAATAGAAAAGATCTCCGTCATTGTAAAGATACTGCATATCCTTTCTCTCGATGTGAGCCTTCTCACACTTCTCTGTTGGACGGAATGACTTCTCTACAACACCGCCGTTCTTGATGTTCTTAAGCTTTGTTCTTACGAAAGCTGCACCCTTTCCTGGCTTAACGTGCTGGAACTCTATAATCTGATAAATATTTCCCTCGAATTCGATCGTAACGCCGTTTCTAAAATCGCCTGCTGAGATCATCTCTGCCATAACTATCTTATCCTCCTTAAAGATATTAACTTCTTGCTTAAAGATACAAACTTCTTGTCACATTTTATAATATATGAAATAATTTTTCAACTATTTTTTACCATACACAGACATACTGCAACTATACGCATACGCAGCTGTGTATACTCAGCTATATTCATACACTGCTATATATACTCAGCTACGCATACGCAGATATACATACTCAGCTATATACATGCTCAGCTACGCATACACTGCTATACATATTCAGCTATACACATACCTTCTGCCTTTATTTAACAGCTGCTTTTCTTTTCGTTCTGCCATGCATGCAGATAAGTACTAAAAATACCAATCCAGCACAGCTTACGATTATTCCAAAGGCAAATCCCGGCGTATGATATTCAAGCTTTATCTCATGTTCGCCACCAGACAATTCCACTCCCATATTCCCCTTGCCGAGAAGAATTTTTTCTGCCTTTCTGCCGTCCACGTATATCGTGTATCCGTCACTGTACGGGAACGCCAGATAGAGCACGCCATCCTTCTTTGCCGTTACATGTCCTTTAAAAGTATTGCCTGAAAAGCCGTCACTTATGAGGGTCTCATCAGTTATAGATGACTTAGCCTTCTCGAATAGTTCTGTGTTAAAGCTATAAAGCTGAATTTCCTTTATCGCTGACTCACCTACAGAAGCCCCGCCGATGACTGACACCTTCACCTTCTGTCCCTTTTTCACATGTCCTCCATAGGCAAGCTGCCCTGACGATGTATACATAACCGAGGAAGACTCTTCTCCATCTATATACGTGGTAACTGCCTGATCTCTGTTATCTGCACTGTACACGTACAGATCCATGTCTCTGTCAGCTGTAAATCGAAGCTGTACGCACGCATGGTACTGGGTACTGTTTCCCGAATATATGTATTCACCAATTCCTGTTTCTTTAAAATCTCCAAAATTAAATATCTGTGTAAGTCCACGATTTATAAATCTACCCTCCGGCGCCATATATCTCTGCAACATTCCCAATCCGTGTGCCACATCATAGGATATGTCCCCCCACGGAATAAGCTCCATAAGCTGAGAAAGTTGTAGGGAGTTCTGAAGATTTTCGCTATTCAGATCAGCCAGTTCATCGCCAAACCCACATTCCAAGAACTTGGATTGATTCTCTGCTACATTTCCATCAGCATTCCACTTTTTTATGCCTTCACCTGTCATAAATCCCCAGTCAGCCAACTCATCCGCCTCATATACGCTATATATCTCACCGCTATATATCGAATGATATCCACCATTTGTATTCTTTGAGTTCGTCAGAACATATCTGACATTATACATCATAGCTGTAAGAGGTGTCGCGCCATCATACACACACTCAACATTATCAAAATGTGCCATTCCCATGGTCTCAAACGCATTGACATAATATCCATTTATCATCGATGAATACCAGTTCACGTCAGAATTTTGCACATAATTATCATTTAACAGAGCTGTCTTTCGCGATTTTCCATCCGTATTAAGCATCTGATACTGTGCATTCCACTCTGACAAGTGTATATTATCAATCATGTCTCCTTCATTTGCCTTGTCTTTCATGGTCACAACCATATTGCAGCATATTTCTGCCACCCACAGCACCATTATGATGACAAGTGCTGTAGTTTTCTTTATGCTCTTTCTAGATAACAGCACCATAACAATAAGGCTGACTGCCATGACCAGAAGAAATCCCACATAACAGTAAAACACCTGAAGCATGTTTTCATCTGTAAATGACAATGCAAATACAACTCCGCCTGCAATTCCGGCTCCAGCAACTGCATACGTTTTCACAGACTCTATATCTGTAAGTATCCTATAGGCGATCATCAACATGACAAATGTGAGAATGATCGCAAATCGATTTCCCGTTCCGTGGGGAACAACAAATCCGTGGAACACATAATTAAGAGGCAGAAAATTGGCCGCAAGCATAAACATCAACACTACGGCAGCATACTTCAATTTATCTTTAAGTGACACCGATGACGACAGGACAAACACGAACAGCAGCAACACTACAATTGTTCCGCAATAATTGTTGTTGTTGTACATATATCCATTTGTCACTTCTTTGAACGGGAAAAAGGACACAATATAATGTCCAAAATCTCCCCACATGTCCAAAGTATCTGAACTGTTAAGTGTTGTGTCACCAGCTTTCATGATGCTGAGTGCAGCAGGAACCAACACTATTCCCGCCAGCATAACTGCAGCCACAGACAATCCAGCCAGCTTCAAGCCATTTCTGAGCAGCTCTCCGAAAGTTCGTCTGTCTAGAAGAATATAATATACAACTATGAACATACATACATAAAATGCATAATAAAAATTAAATATAAAAACCAACGTGAGAAGAAGAATATATCTTATATATGACTCTCCCATATTCACTTTCTCCACAGCCAGAGCTATAAGTGGCATAAGAATAATCGCATCAAGCCATATGATATTCTGTCCATAAGCAACTAAGTATCCACAGAATCCCCACGCCAGAGCACAGCAAAAGCTGACCCATCCACCAGCCTTGCTGTTTCTATCTTCATTCGCGAACACAGTCGTGTTACGGAAATAATATAGGCCTGTGACTGTAACCAGTGAGCCTTTTAACACTATGATGAAGATAAGAGCTAATTCAACATGCTTTTCCCCCATCAACAACGCGATGATGTTAAACGGACTCATCAGGTAATAAAGTGCGGTCAGGTACATATCAGTTCCCATACCTCTATTCCATAGAATTGCACTTTTGTCACCACTGTGTACATACTCTATCAATGTTCTTAGCATGGTGTTGTACTGGACATATGCATCGTCAGTCAGGAAGCACCTTTTTCCAAACGGATATGCCCCCTCCACCGCTATCACTATAGTATACAAAAGTACTGATGCAATAAAGATCCCAACATACCAGTGTTTATTTTTAGTTCTTGAGCAGCCTTTCTCATTATGTTTTATTCTTTCTTCATGATTTTCCTCTGGCACATTAGTCAGATTACTATCCATTCTATTTTTCTCCATTCATACATTTATCCCTGGTTTGCTGACATCTCCCACGCATATAAGCTAGACTATGATAAGGCTCTTTTCCGCTCTTGCAAGATTTACAAACCCATCCTCTGTCACAACAACCAGATCCTCTATCCTGACACCAAACTGACCCGGAATATAAATTCCCGGTTCCACAGTTATGACAATGCCCGGCTTCAGTAATGCATTGCATTTTGGTGAAAATCTCGGATTCTCATGAATGAACAATCCTACAGAATGTCCCAGTCCATGGCCAAAACAATTGCCATATCCGGCATCTGCTATCACTCTCCTGGCAGCTGCATCCACTTCGTTACACAGTGCGCCTGCCTTTATATGCTTCATCGACTCTAGTTGAGCCCTTAAAACTATATCATATACCGATCTCATGCTGTCCGATGCATATCCTATCGCAACAGTTCTTGTCATATCTGAACAGTACCCATCATATATGCATCCAAAGTCCATCGTCAGGAAGTCTCCCGCTTCAAGCTTCTTGTCTGATGGTATAGCGTGCGGCATGGACGAATTCCTTCCTGAAGCAGCTATCGTGTCAAAGCTCAGGCCCTCAGCGCCATTCTTTTTCATATAGTATTCCAGTTCCAGGGCAACCTCTTTCTCTGTTATTCCTTCCTTCAAAAATCCCAGAATGTACTTAAACGCCGCATCCCCTATGGACTCTGCAACACGGAGCTTCTCGATCTCATCATCTGTCTTTATCTCCCTGATGGAATCGAGTCTTCCATCTATAGCTACAAGTTCAACCTCATCAAGTTTATTCTGATATATATCATAATCACTGTATGAGATACTGAGATTCTCGAATCCCACCCTTACTTTACTTCCTGTATACTCCGGAGAACATTTTATTGTGGCTATCAATTGATTTAAATTACCGGCATATCCTAAACCAGCAATATCTATGCATTCGTATCCATCACATTCTCTCTCCACCTGTTCTGTATACCTGGAATCAGTGAGTACATACTTTGCGTCTTTTGTATAAAATATGACTCCCTCTCCGCGATATGAAGCGATATACCTCATATTATATCTGTCCGTTATCAATATTGCATCAAGGTCCAATTCACGAATTACTTTTTCAAGTTCTACCCTTGTTCTCTCAGACTCCATAAATGTCATCTTCCCTTCTATATATGATATATGCTTTCCGTACCTGTTTTCTTTTATTTGTTTAGCTTGTTTATATCTTTGATCACATCAAATACTCATTCTACGATACAAACCAATTCGTCAACTATCTCTTCCACATCTCTTCCAGTTACAGGAATCACACAATCTGCTTCAGACTCATACACCGGTCTTCTCTCATCCATAAGCCTGTTGACTTTTCTTTCTACATCATCACCCTGAAGCAATGGTCTTGATGTATCGCCAGAAAGTCTGCGAATCACTTCCTCCGGCTGTACATCCAGATAAATGACCGTTCCCAGTTTTCTGAGCTCCTCGGCATTCTCTGGTCTCATCGGAAGTCCGCCACCCGTTGAGATCACAGTATGAGATATAGATGCATTTAGTTTCTTTAATGTATCTGTCTCCAGCTCTCTGAAATACTGTTCTCCCTTGTCAGCAAATATCTGGCTTATGCTGCATCCAGCTTCTTTTTCTATATATAAATCCACATCAAGCAGATTATATCCCAGTCTGCCGGCAACCGCTGTTCCAACTGTTGTCTTGCCGCATCCCATGAATCCAATAAGTATTATATTCTTTCTAACAGATTTCAACATCTTGTTATATACGATATCTGCCACATCCTCGGCGACTGAAATATTATTCCATAATTCATATGCTATTATCCCCTGATAGAGAAGCATCCTGAGTCCATTGTAAGCCTTTGCACCATTCTCACGACACAGTCTCATAAACTTCGTCTCAAATGGATTATAGATCAGATCGATTCCAACATCTATCAACTCGTAAAATCTTGAGTCGTCAATAACCACATCCTCATTATGTGGTGCAAGACCTATAGATGTAGACTGGAACACTACAAACTTCTCATCATTATATTCATCATATAGCTTTTCATAATCCGCAAGTAATACAGGCAGGAATATATCTTTTTTAAAATATCTGTTCATATCAGATGCAATACCTTCTGCCTTCTGTAATGTCCTGTTAAGTATGAATACTTTCTTGCACCCCTTCGCTGCACACATATATGCTACAGCCCTCGCAGCACCACCAGCTCCAAGGATAACCGCATTTCTTTCTTTCAGGGATATGCCATACACATCAAGTTCCCTCGAAAGCCCCATCATATCGGTGTTGTATCCTTTGTAACCTCCCTCTACCCGAACCAGAGTATTCACTGCGCCGATAGCTTTTGCTCCTGCATCGATATCAACCAACATATCCATAACCGCATTCTTGTGAGGTACCGTGGCATTCATCCCAAGAATATTCAGATCATATGCACCTTTTACAGCATTCTTGAGCCCCTCGCTTGTTGTGTGAAAAGGAACATATACTTCATTAAATCCAAGCACATCACTGAGAGTGTTGTGTATAACCGGAGACATCGTGTGCTCCACCGGATCTCCAAGCAAACCTAAAAGCCTTGTCTTACCATCTATATTCATCTAATCTCCATTCCGCCGTTCCCATGTCACAGCTATATATAAATAATAATAATTTTCATTCTAGTGAATCTGCATCCCTAATACTTTAAGGTTGTCACACATATTATGTGTTACAACATATCGCAAGCTTTTCAACATCTGCACTCCAACAGTATAACATCTTCACTCCGACAGTATAACATAAAAGAAGCCGGGCAATATACCCGGCTTCCAATTTTTTTAGTTATTTGCGATTAAGAATTAGTTTCTCCGCGATTTATGCGAATACCTTCTTCTTCTCAGCTATGAAATCATCATATGCTGGAACATCGATCGTATTATCTGTCAGATCAAACAGAGGATCTGATGCCTTTACTCTTATGATTGTGTATACTGGAGCTTTCATTCCCTGATACTCTACCTGAACAACAATGTATGTATGTGTTCCATCATAAGCTGCAAAGTAGGTATCGTTTGGCTTGAGATTTACAGTGAGATTTCCTCTGGTTTCACCATCTCTGAGTGCATCTGTAATCTGCTTTGAAATCTCTCTAACTTTCTTTCCACCTATTTCGTCGTATGAGAGAATCATCTTATCCACGTTCTCTTCATATACCGGCATACTAGGTTTCTCTGTCTTAAGAGATTCCTCATCGAGATTCAGATCATAGAAGATGTTAACCTTTGTAATCTTTGTATTCTCAGGAATACCAATCTTGTAATCGAATGTAGGTGCATCTGTCTTCGCATCTACAACTCTGTTGTATACTGTTCTGCCTGATGTTGCAAGAATCTCCTCATCCTTTGTGAGCTCATCCTCATCTTTCCAAGTCTCTACAGGATCATAACACTTGATCGTAGGCATATCAGGTACTGCTGTAGCGCTGTTTACAATAACGTTGATAAAGAGCTTTCTCTCATCATTGTTTCTTGTACGTCGACCAGTTACTGATGAATGTCCTGATCCACAATACGTGATTGCACCACTGCCATAGGCTGTAGTGTAGATGTAATAAGCTTCCATAGCATCACCAGGATCAGCTGCATACTTTGATGAACGCATCTTACTGTTAGATGAGTTGTTAGAACCTGCAAGTGTATACCAAACAGTTATATTATTGCTTTCAAGATCAAGTGCATAAGCCTGCTGATGTGTACCAGAAATATTCAGTGAAGAACTGATATTGTATGGATACAACGTTACAAGACCTGAGTTAAGCTGTGTAGCTTTTACCGTCTCAGCACATGCTGACTGATCCTGATTTGAAGCCTGTGACCATGCCGTAGCTGCCTTGAATGACTCCTGAGCATATACATATGGAAGAGTTGTCGTTGCTCCAGCCATATTACCATTGTAATAAAGTGCTGTCATAGCAACAGGGCTTATAAATAAATTCTTCTCTTTACCGAGGTATGGCTGCCAGTACGCATTCTTCTTTACGAATATATCCATAATATTTGAATTCATACTGTTAAGTAAGCCTTCACCCGCCGCAGAGTTATTAACATATGGTGTCATATAGTAAAGGCTTGTATCTGGAGATGTATAAGTGACATCATCAACAGTGCCATCTGGCGTATATGTAACATCCAATGTACTTGTGTTAACTGAAGCTTTACTATATGCAACATTTTTAACCGTATATTCTCCAAGAGATATAGGCTTTGAATATGATACCACATCATTTGTTATATCAACATGGAATCTATTCATTCCAACAACTGACAACAGTGATCTTGTAAGATTAACCGCACCAGCATTTGCATAAGGTGACATTGAATCATGGAAGAAGAAGAGATCTCCTCCATATGATACATAATCCAGTATGTACTGACATGTAGCCTTCTGGAAATCAACCTTAAATCCACCAAATGAATCTGAAGGTCCAAGTACAAGTATTGAATACATCTTCTTCATGAAGTCCTTACCATATGATCTTCTAAGATATGTATTATACTTCTCCTTTGCCTCAATTTCTTTATCCTTTACTTCTACATATTTCTCATACAACGTCTTGAATCTATCGCCATAATCATTGGACATCTGGTGATTCTTAAATGCTGCCTCACAGTGATTCATGGTATTGTACTTAGGCCAGAATATAATGTAGTAATCACCTGTATCCATAATATACTGGAGTACCTGCTTTGTCTCATCTGTGCTGGTCTTGAAATTCTTAAGGAATTCCTCTTGATAATTGATAGAACCTGTATACGTACCATTCATATATGCTATCGCATTTGTAAGGTAAGTGTCGAGAGCCTTCTTTGGAGCTACAACATCAGATGTAGCCTTTGTATATGCTGCAAGAGCTACTGTAGCCTGATTTGCATAATCCTCCTGACTCATGTTATCAACTTTACCACCATTTGCAAGTATCTCAGCTTCCTCTACCATTGTATCAAGACAAGCATAACTTGTCTGTTTTCCATCACCAGTAGTAAACTCTGCCTTATCTTTCGACGCAACAACAAGATCAAGATTAATGTCATAATCATCACTTATCTCATCTGCAAGATTTGAATAGTAATCATCTGCATCTGTATCCGTATCAAACTCGTATATACCGAACCTATTCTCATGACGTCCAAGCACTTCGTACTGTGTCGTTGACGCATTGTCAAGTTCCACCATATTTGCAAATACATTATACTTTGCTATCTTATGCGCTGTCTGTGACTCAATATCGAAATACAGAGTATCTGTAGCACCCCATGATGTAGCGCCCTGTCCCTCTGCCATAGTCTGAACCTGAAGTACATTGATCTCATTCTTTGCAAGCTCCGTCTTATTATTGACTATCTTGCTAAGTCCGTTCGCAGTTGCAATCACGTCTCCACTAGTATTTGTTATCTCAAGATACCATGCAGCAGATCCGAAGAATTCCGTATCAAGTGTAACTGTAACAGACTTGTCTACACCGTTTTGTAAAGAACTAGAAAGGCATATATCCTTACCACTACTCTCGAATTTGGTGTTCTTATCGACATCAACGAAAAGCTTATAGTTGTAAGATGCATCATCTCCATCGACTCTGAAAGTAAACGGCATCCTATTCGACTTAATATATGTCGTCTCTATTCCCTGCTGATATGTAACAGGTTTCTCAGTAACCGTAAGTCTGGTCCTATGTGCACTTCCTGTCACAAGTCTGTTAACCGAAGCACATGTCACATCATCCCACACTAGCTTGTAGTTATAATATATTGTACCATCTGAGGTTCCCTTATACCAAGCTTTCTTCTGCGCATCGCTGTCAAGTAGATCCTGTATACCACTTCCATTCTGGCTGTCTGCCGGAACGTACATTGTCCAAAGACTGTTGCCATACTTTCCATCCTTGTCTGATATATACTGAGTAGACTTACTATTGAAGCCCCACAGTACATTAGAACCGCTCTGGCTGTTATGTCTTGTATACAGGCTGCCTACCAGACTGTACATTCTTGATGATGGATCAAGGTAATAATTCGTTCTCTCCAGATTGCCATTCTTATACCAATATCCCTGAAGGAGCTCAGCTTCTGACAATCCCTGTCCATCTGCATTTGTACCCTGCATATTCTCATATACACTTGTAAGCTCATCACTTACCATAACCGGTTTTCCTGATGCCATATATGATATAAGTTCATCATACTTGGTCTTTGTCAGGTCATTACCGTTTTCTGCAAGATATGTAGTTTTGTAATATTTGTTACCGATGCATGGCGTAGCCATCATCTCTGTGCTTCCTGATATAGGCGCCGTATCCGGACTATATGTAGAAGCTGCCATCAACTGACTCAGTGTACCGGTGTGATAATACATTATAAATGTCGGGAATATCTGATATGTATACCCCGGTGTGGAATTACCTATATCATTCTGTCCCTTATACATCTCGGCAGGATTCCTATCCATTGCACTTATATCACCACCGATATATACAAGATCATAAGTTGCTGCTATATTCTCCTTCATACCTATGAGCTGCTCAGTTGAAACCTGAGTAAGACTTATATCACCATATGAAAGTCCATCTACAGCATACGCTATCTTTGCCTTTGTGAGATCAAAGTCATAATACTCTGTCTTCGCAGAAAGCTCTTCCTTTGACTTACCACTCACAACATCTGAAGGAACTGTATAATAGTTACCTGTGATAGGTGTTGTTCCATCGCTTCTCGTTTTATAAGCTGTCTCTACTGTCTGATTAAGGGCTGCAACCTCAAGATCAATTGGATAATCCGGCTGAATCTCAAGAACCTTGAACTTATTATCAGCTCCATCCCTGTAAACGCTGGCATTGATCACATCAGCAATAGCCTTTGCTGAAGGGCTTGTGATAACTGTGATTCCAGGCTTATCATTTCCGCCGCCATCTCCAGTATTTGAACCTTTACCGTCTCCGGCCTTAGATGATACGATGAAATACTGACCACTCTCGACTCCACCTGTGAGAGTCTTGAATACATCCCGACCTATCTCTTTGTTATATGTACCCTTATCAATAAATACGAAATCAAACTGTGTAAGATCAACCTTATCTGGATTAGCACTTACAAGACCAGTCTGCAAAGCTACATATGCATCATGCTGACTCTTTACATATTCAGCAATCTTGCTCTCATCAGAAAGGTCAAATCCTGTGTATATAAGATCACTCTTGTACACAGCTCCAAGATCAGGCTTATCAACACTTTCATTGAAATCATCACGAGTAACAACTACTGTTGCATCCTCATTTCCCTCTGCATCTTTTCTAAAAGTATAACCATCAACGTTATCCTCTTCTGCAGCCTTGATGATAAAATCATATACATTATCTGCGTTATCCTGAGTACCGCCATCTGCTGAATCTTCTCCTGCCTGTGCCATACCTACTGTATAGTCATCTGCACTGAAACCATCATCTCCGCCAATGACAACTTTATAATTATACGATGGATCAAGTTTTGGAAAACTATATGTATAAACTGTTTCCATAATTATATTGCCATCGTCATCCGTGAGTTCATCACCATTTGTGTCAAGCTTTGGCTGCTCCTGTTTTGTAAGTGGACACATCATCATTTCATCTGCAGATGTTCCTGCAAGATGAAGCTCTGAACCGTTGTCTACCACAAGATAAGCACTCAGTTTCACATCTTCAACAGCAAGCGCATGATCATCATCAACCGCCATATCCGTAAGTCTCACTGTACCACTTACCGTCTTTGTTTTGACATCCATATATGCTGAATTTGAAAGTGCCATATTGCTGTATGGAACACCACCATTTGTAAGTGCATCCACTATATTAGCACTATCCAATACATATATATCTGCACCACTTGGCACATACTTTGAAATACCTGTTCCACTGGCCGATGTACCATTCGCATACATATGTCCGGTAAGCTCACTGTTAGGTGCCTTCTCAACCGACTTCCAGGTCTGTGTCTTCTTATCAAATTTGTAGTCAGAAGCTGCTGATTCAGCACTGTTACCGCTGTTCTTCTCCTTCATCTCATTGAACATGGCACTGTTTGCACCATCCTCTGATATGATAAGAACCTTTGCATTGTCAAAATTCCACTCTTTTCTATCACCGGTAAGACCTGATCTTGATCCCGCCTTATCATATGTAGAATCTGTGATATTATCCGGAATATTACCATCCAGGAAGTCTGTGATCGATACACCATCATACCACTTATAGTATGTACCAAAGTTAAGGTAATCACTGCCCCCCTGACTTGCTGTTCTCTCAGCTTTCAGTATAAAATCTGAGATGGTATACGTTGTCTTCTCTATATCCGGAGTAGGCTCATTGTTCTTATCTGCTTCTTCGTAAAGTGTCTTGAAGAAATCTGCATCAGTTACAAGTACATTATCATATCTTGCAACCGCACCCTTTGTAATGAGCTTATATGCCAGAGCTCCCATTCTGAAATCATCATTGTTTCCTGATATATTGCCAGGCTCACTTGTACACAGAGTACCCGTACACATAGCTATCGGATGTGAATTTGCAGTTGCATATGAATCCAGCCAGTTATACAGCTCCTCACTCAAATCATTGCTCTTGCTTGCATAATCACTGGCACCATTTGCCCATATGTATATGAAGTCTGCCTGATTGAGGATTCCCTGAGCATTTTTGTCCATCTTGTTAAGTTCACTAACCGTACATGTCGTAAGGGTGACAGCCCCTTCAGCCATGTTATCTGCAATAGTCTTATAACCGTTGAACACTGCAAGTCTGAAGTACTCACCTGCGTATACGTATCTCCACAGATAAGTTGTAGACTCATATCCTGTGAGCTTCTTTGCGTCACCTGTGAACTTAGCGTTAGATACTGTCTCCTTCAGCTGTGTATCCATGGCTGCATTCGCTGCATAATCATCGGAAACTATCTGAACGATTCGATACTTATCCTCACCCGTCGCCTTCTTTCCGGCATTATTTGAATTCTCTATTGCCAGATCGATATTGGAGAGACCTGTCAGTCCTGTCGTGGTGCCACTTCCAGTTGCATCGCTCACAGAAGCCTGAGAATCGGAATTAGCCAGTGTATAATTCACAAATATAGAGCTGACTACAAGTGCGAATATAATAGCTATAGATGATAAGACTATCTTTTTATTCTTAAACACTGTATTATCCTCCTCTACTAGTTCCACTCATGCTTCTTCAGCACAAATGAATTTCTAAGACCTACAACACTTGTTACTTCGTACTTCTCGTCTGTCTTTGAATCCTTTAAGCCAATTGTGACTGCTATACTTCCATCATCAGGATTTACCTGAAGCCTGAAACTCTCAACATTGTTAGCCAAAACCGTACCCTTCTCTGTCTTTACATCGACAAACTTGGTACAAGGATCAAGGACTGCCTTCGCCGCTCTAACCTTTCCGTCATCACCGCTCTTAAGAAATGCCTCAGCCTGTTCGCGAGCTGTATCAGCTAACTGATTTCTGTATATATACAGCTTTTTATTAGTCTCATCATATCCGATGGTACAATATGCCGTCTCGCTAAGCGAAGACGAATACTGTATCCACAGGTATTTTGTGTCTATAAATGTCTCCGGATCCTTTGAAGATCCCTCATTGACAAAAGGTTTCACATCAGAAATATCATAGCATGTGGTACTGCTTGTAACTGAGACACCAGCACCACTTTTTACAGCAATATCCTGTGTCACATCACCAGCAGGACCTTTCTTATATGTAAGCTTACCTGCCGCTGCTGCTTTTTCCATAGTGTCATCAGGCACTATGAAGCTTGCTGTGACCTTTGAGTATGAAGTACCTGATCCTACATAGCCATCTCCGTTGATTCTGACATTGCTGGCTCCCATAAGCATATCGCTTATAGTGTCATAAGCCTCACTCGCCTGTGTCTCAAGCTTTTGTCTGGATTTCAGTTTCTTATGTGAAGCAACTGTCGAACCCACAAGCGACATAACCGCCACCATGAATATACCAAGTATTGCCATGTACAAAATAAGTTCTACGAATGTGAAGCCTTTGTTGTTCTTTCTATACATATTCTTCACACCCCCTAATTCTTACCATAAGTATGTCCGCCGGTGTACCTGTTAAGAGTAACCCTGCCAACGCTACTTGTTGTATTATATTTACAGAATTTGTATTCACCATAACCTGATAAGATCTCCCCATCAGACTTTCTGACAAGTATCACTGCAGATGTCAGAGGTGTCGAAACCGCATCTGCGTCATAGCTATCTGAATAGTAAATAGAAACTCTCTCAAGTATTGAATCAGCTTCTGCTGAATCTGCTGTAAAAGTACTTACATCATTGTCGGTACATGTACCATAATAGATTTCATAATTCGCTCCATTTTGAACTATCTTTATAGCCTGACCAACGCTGAACGACTTTGTCTTCATCTCAAGAGTAGCTATCTCGTCATCAAACTTCTGCATAGAAGATGTAGCCTGTGATGATCTGATCGCCGACACAGTCAGCATAGCACCACCTGACATGATAAGAATGATTGCAATTACCAGAATTAACTCTACCAGAGTATATCCACTATTATTCTTAAGTTCTTTTTTCATCTTCTACACCCCCTATTCGACATTTCTCTTCCAGTTCTGGAATTCAAGAATATCTTCATAAGAGATATCAGATATGGATACTCCTGTAACCTCTGTGTTACCCTCTTTCTTTGTCGAGTCATATTTCTTGAGTATGTTATTCGTCGTTATAAGCTTTGTATTCTCATCCGAACTCTCTGAACACTGTTCAAGGAAGTTAGCCACGAATGCCGCATCTGATGATATAGTCATGTTATGGTCTATGATAAGCTTTGCACCAGTTATGATCATTCCTCTGAATGACTTTACTGAATTATCAAATCTTACATCACCACCTGCTATGATGATTCCCTGGAATGAACTATCATTATTATTTGCACCAACAACTACATCCCCTGAATTGATTATA
This sequence comes from Coprococcus eutactus, assembly GCF_025149915.1. Classification (NCBI taxonomy): domain Bacteria; kingdom Bacillati; phylum Bacillota; class Clostridia; order Lachnospirales; family Lachnospiraceae; genus Coprococcus; species Coprococcus eutactus. The sequence continues at coordinate 1,129,746 of NZ_CP102278.1, read as the reverse complement.
ACTGACTTTGCACTATTATCTGCTGCAACACCCATTGTCTTATCTATTGTAAGGTTATTTGATAATATGTAATTATAATTAACATAATTATTAAGCGGTGTCACGCTGTAGTCATATGAATATGTATCCTTATCCTTATCATACGAACTTATGTAGCCTACTGACGAAGAAGTATATTTAACTATATCCCACGCATTCTGTGTAAGTTTCGTTGCATCATCAACCTTGTTAAGAACTGACAGATGATCCTTCATATTGATATACATATATGAAAGGAATGTACTTGTCTGTTCTTCCTCACTTGCAGTTCCTGAACCTGACAGCTTAAGTGCATCTGCTTTAAGATCATTAAGAGTCTTCTTATTCTCATCGGTACCCTTGTTGCCAAGTATGCCTGAAAACACCTTGCTGGTTGATGCGCTCTCGAATGACTTTGACACATCCATAGTTGTATCTGTTGACTTTCTAAGGAATAATGAGTCATCCTTGTTCTGTGCTGTTACTGCTCCACTCGCATTGATCTTATCCTGCGTTGGAAGAACAAGCTTAACCTTGAAATTCTCATAATTTCTTACATTATAATTCAGTGTGCTTGTATAGTACTCTCCATCATGTTCATCACCGAGGAGATCATAGTATGTCTCAACAAACTTCTCTGCATTGCTTATGCCGTTGGAATCCTCACCTGGCTCAATGTAGAGATAATAATAATCATGTCCTGACACGGTCTGCTTTATAGCAGAAACCTTAAGGTCGTCTGAATCCGGATCTCTGAGAGCTCCATAAAGTGCCTCTATCTTTGCATTCTTGTCAGTTGCATCCGCAACATCTGTTGACAGCGTCTTAGGAAATCTGAGTTCTACTGTTGTAATACCTGTATCCTGATCAGTTTTCTCAGAACCTTCTATAACTGCCCACTGTGTAAGGAACATCAGCTGGTTTGTCTTTACATCCAGAGACTGTCCTGTTGAGTAATCAGTAAGATTTGTGAATGCATATTCTGCATTATCGTCGACCTTGATCTTATTCGGATCCTTCTCATCCTCTGCTGTCTTAACCTTATTCTCTTCTGCAACGCTTGATGCTGCAATCTTTGAAAACTCAATATAAGACTTACCTGCTATATACAGAGAATTCAGCTTTTCAAGATCCAATGTAGAATCTTTGCCATTTACGATTATCGCACTGTCACTAAAGTGTGATCTGAGCTTGTATCCTGTTGCAAGCCATCCATACTTTCTAAGGTAGTTCAGGCTTCTGGTATCCTGTGCATTGTAGCTGTATCCAAAATAATTACCCTGTGTAAACTTAAGGCTTGCTTTCTCTGCATTGAGCTCTGTATCATCAAATACATATGCATTTGCTGATGCTTTTATCGAACCGCTCGCCTTACCGCCGATCACTATATTGTCTGTCCAAAGCTCTGAAACAGTGCCTGAACGTCCTGAAAGACTTATCTGTCCACCATTATACGCTGCAACTGAACCTGGACATATGATAACATCTGAATTCATCGTCAGCTTGGAATTCTTTCCATTTACAAAGATTCCTGAGTAAGCACTCTCAGATGTACTGCCCCACTTAGTAGTACTTGTTCTGTCATATTTACCGGTTACCTTTGTTGAAGAAACATCATTGTAATCCTTGTTGTAGTAATCACTCGCAGCATAGATATTACCTTTTATCTGAAGATCTGTGGCCATTGTGTCATCATCCTCACCAACTTCAACTCCCATGTCGGCAAGTATTGCATATTCATAGAGAGAATTGTTTGATGTGCTACTCGTGTCAAATGATACATTGTACTCTGGCTCAGAAAGAACTATATCCGTAGTGATCGACTGCTCGTATACTCCCGATGTTGTAGCTGCTTCTGAACCTGTAAGTTCAACTGTTCTCTTAAGGCAGACATTCTTGAATGTCACTGTCCTTACCTTATCATTCTTGAAACCTGCCTCTTTTTCTGTTCTTGGTCTTCCAGATGAGAACTTCTGTGTTGATGTCTTACCAGCCTCATCTGTATAAATAAGCTTAAGATTCGTAGTATCAAGCTTTATACCATCCGGATTTGTTGATGCATCATACTCATTTGATATAAATGACTGGAATGTATCTGTTACACTTTTGATATTCTTGTAATTGACATCTGCAATAAATCCTGTCATGAAGAGTTTCTTGAATAGGTCATTAGCCTCGTCATTGTCGATCGTCGTATATTCCTTAGTCGCAGGATCATATACTACAACCAGCTCAGCTGTAGTGGTATATGCTGAATACAGATGCTCATTTGTTGCAGCACCCACGCCTGCATATATCTCATCAAGAGCTGTCTCAACTTCATAGAAATTATTCAGACTGTTAAGCTTATAATACTTCAGCTTATATGTCATAAACGCACCCATGAGAAGTGCAGCTGAAAGTATACACATAAATGTAGTAGCAATAATTACAAGAACGAAACTTGATCCATGATCATCAGTATGCTTAAGCTTATTCTTTAATCTCTTAATCATCTGCTATTTCCCCCTTGTTCCCGTTACTACTGTCTTCTTTCCTGTGCTGTCAGTAAGAGTAACTGTGATCTGATACATATATACATTTCCGCTCTCATCATCTGTCAGCTTCTTTACGTTATAATCAGAATTATCGTTGTCAAAATCAAAGTTTGCAAACATGTCCAGGCTGTCTGCGTCTGTTCCAAGCGCAAGCTTTGCTCTAACTTTAACATCCTGCATCTTTGTATTTTTCTTTGCATTTGTATATGTAAGATCTCCTACATTGCTCACGCCAAACTGTTCGCATATAATCTTCTTGTATGTATCGCTAAGCTCAGCTGTAGATTCAAATACATATATCTTGGCATCCTCTGATACACCACTCTTATCTACTGTGATATTGTCCGTTGTACAATAAGCACCATTATAGATAGCCGGAACATACAGCAGATATATAGGTGGTATGCTGTCTGCAAACTCCTTCTTATATACAATGCCATCGCCATATGTTGTTGTTGGCTTATATACATTATTTCCTGAATTGACATATGCTGATCTGATGACAGATACGTTGGTATAATCTGTATATTCTACTATACATTCTACTGTATATGTCGATCCAAGCTTTGAGATCTTTATAGTCGTATTTTTCTGGAAGTGGTCCTCGTCGAATGTACCTCCACCTGAAAGATAATGGTTATACTGCACGTCATAATCCTTAAGTAAAGCAAGCTTCTCATCAAGGAAATACTGGTAAGCAAGATTATCCAGATTATTTCCGGCAGCCGTTGTATTGTAAGTTGCGCCTACAATAATAGCTGACTGCTTGCTGTCAAGATTCCTGATCGTACCTGACTCTGTAATATTGGTATTTACGACTGTTCCGCCATCATTTTTAAAAGTTGCACCACCCTCAAGTCCTGTAAGAACATATCCATTCTTAAGAACCTGATATGCTGCATCGTTGACATCTACTGTACATGTATACTTCTCATAATTATTTCCGATTGAGATATCGTTACATGTATACTGTGTATCTGTGTATGATGCAGTCTTTGAATTTGGAAGTGATATACTCTCTTTTGTTGACGTTCCTTTATTAAATGTATATGTCTTCGTACCGTTGTCATCAGGAAGAGCAACCTTATCACCAAGGTCTGCAGTCTTGAAATTCTCCATTATTTCTTCGGCCTTCTCGACCGCATACTGCTTCTTTGTCGAAGTAGATGTGGTCTTGGTGGCCGCTATCAGTGCATTCGTTATAGGATAAACCAGAATGGCAAATACGGCTGCAGCTATTATAAGTTCTACCAAACTAAAGCCTTTATTATTTGATTTTACCATTTAATTTATTCACTCCATTCAGTGTTATACATCTATTATTCAGCACTTGTTGATGTTGTTGACTTGACTGTTGGGTTTCCAAAGATGTTGTTTGTACCAATCTGTACATTGACATCTGCATGATCTGTTGTTCTGTCTTCGCCGTTTACAGCATATGATGTGATGGTCATATCACCCTCATATTTTCCGGTCTGATCATTAAATGCAATGGTAACCTCATCAAGTGTCATTCTGTAATCACCTGTCTTGATATAGTCGATCACATCCTTGATATCCTTGTAATCGCCTTCGTATGTAACAGGGAATGATGCTGAATAGCAGTTGTATCCATCTGTTGAAACAGTTCCATCAGTTGAAGCTGTGCCGTCTGTTGCTGCATCTGTTGTCACTGTCGTATCTGTAGTTGTCACGTCCCCTGCAGCACCTGAACCAAGTGTATAAAAAAGTGTCTCCTCGCCCATGGTAACACTTGGGAAGTTGAACTTATACTTATCCTTAACTCCCTGGAGATACATGATTGTATTGTCCTGATAGAGTTCTGAAGGGAACTTTGCTATAACTTCCTGATACTGCTTTGTATACTTTTCTGTATCTTCTATATACTGCTGTCTGTTGGCATCCTTTGCCTTCAGCTCATTATAATATGTCTGTCTCTCATTCTTCTGGCTTTCAAGATCCTTTTTGGCACCAAAATTATCCATTGCAAAGAACCTTATAGGAACCACAAGAATAGCTATACCAAGTATGAATAATAATAAATTTCTCTGACCCTTTGTGATTGAATCCATATCCGTACCTCCTTAATTTGCAGATACTTCAGTACCTGAAGTCTCTGCTGCATCAGCATCTGCTGTAGCATCCTTATATATACACTTAACTGTAAAATCGTATGTGACATCTGTTGACTGCGCATCCTTGTTCTCTGTTACAGACTCTATGAATGTATTATCGATACACTCGATGTCCTTGAGATTGATTGCGAATGCAGCTATATCTTCATAAGTCTTTGTGTTGCCTGTAAAGTCTACACCGTCAGCAGTTGAATTGAACGCTGTGAGGCTGATTCCCTTCGGCATCTTGTCCTCGAGTTCTGTGATGAGTGTACCCACGTTCTCGTTGAGGTTCTCTGTGTAGCTGTACATGTTCTCAGCATCCATATAGATGTTCTGTGCATTCTCACAATCAGTAACTATCTTCTCAATATCACTTATAGCCTGGATATCTCTGTTTACCTGATCGAGTTCTGACTGAGCCTTGTTCTTCGCTATGAACGAATACGCTGTAACTCCTCCGGCGATTATCACTGAAAGTATCAGGAAAGCAATCACAAGAGGTGTCGTGTCAACACTGCTTGCACTGCCCTTTGCTCCTGCTTCTCCAAGTTCAAATCCCATCGGATCAAAAGCTGCTCCTATCGGAACCATAAGGTATACCGGATTGTAGATCTTGAGATCAATCTTTGGATCAAACTTAATATTATACAATGTATCCATTACTCTTGTCGATACATTGAGCTGGACCTTGAAAAGACCATCTATACCTTTGATGAGTGCTCCATCACCTGTGAGGAATACATCATCTATTGGCTTATCAGGGTTCTTTGATGTGAAGAAGTCCATAACACGGCCGATGTTGTTGATGAGATATCTGAATGCTCCTGTTATAGCATTATCATCGAAATCTACTGTCAGAAGTCTCTCGTTCTGCAGAAGTGTCATAGCTGTTGTAGCATCCACACCCTTTGCATCCATAACTTCATTTACTACTACATTTGTACCGTATGGGACTGTTCTCTGAAGGAGAAGTGTGTCTCCTTTTACGATGTTGAGCACGGTTGATTCACTGCCCAACTGGATTACCATAGTTGTCATAGCTTCGGTTGTCTGAGTCTTGATCAACTGAAGCATCGCATTACCAATATAATCAAGCGCTACTACCTTAAGTCCTGCAAGTGCTGCGAGATCGTAGTACGATCTAACCATGTTCTCCGGTGCTGCAACTGCCAGAACTCTGAGCTGCTTGTTATTCTCTTCATCAGTAACGGTCTCAAGAACTGAGTGAGACACCACGTAATCCTCTATATTAACAGGGAAATACTCTGATGAGTTCGCATTAATAATTCCTTTGATTTTGTTCTCCTTAACGAAAGGTACAAGAACCTCTCTGTTAACGATCTTTGTAGAGGTAAGAACGAATATTGCGTTCTTGTTTGTAATTCCATTTGCTGAGAGCTGAGACTTGATTGCCTCTGCTATTCTCTCCTTGTCTCTGATCACTCCATCCTCATAGGCATCTTCCGGTGTCTCGAAGATGATAGCATTGTGGATCGTTGACTGTTTTTTGTTTGAAGGTGTAACTTCAACGATTGTAATACTTTCATTTGTAATGTCGATTGTTAAAACTTTGCTATTACTCGCCATTTTTATAGCCTCCCTCGCTAATCAGTAGTTTTGTATTTGCTTGAGTACCAGCTTACCGCTGTTCACCCCATTCATAGAAATTGTCACAACAGATCCCGAACTGTCCGGCTATCTGCTGAATAAAGTTCAACATTCTGTCACCCTTTTAATAGTTCATCTCCTCCGTATAATGACCCTTTTATATAGAAGAAACTCACCGAGAAAAATAAGTACCAGCTACACAAGGTAAGCCAGCTGCCGCCATAAGTTTCGTTGCCGCGAGCTCTGCACCGCCATCTGGCCGGCGTCACCGCAAGCATATCACTCCTGACCGCTAAAAGCTTAATTATGCAACAGGCACCCATGGCACCTGTTGCGTAACAAGCTTTATTATGTATGTGGATTTTATCTTGTTTTTTCTTGATGTCATCTTGTCACTTTCATATTCTTACGAGGCGAAATAAAGATATGTGATCAGATAACAATCTATGTGATACATCCACATTTTGTTTACTCGAGATAGTGCTTACTATCGTCTTATATTACTTGCTCCACTCAGTACATGTTGATGGTGAAAGCTCATATGTTGTAGCATCATCTGTTGCATAAACTTTAACCTGATTTGTAGCCTGATCCACTACAAATCCAAATGTCTTACCAGATTCCGGACCACCCTTAGGTGCATACTTTGTCTTAAGTGATGCCTTGCCTACGATCGAATATACCTCTTTCTGGAACGCATCTCCGCTCTCAGAAATTGTCGATGCAGACTGGATATCTGTATCATTAGCTGAATCAGCATCTGCTGCATCTGGATCTGAAAGTGCTGTCTGAAGAGCTGTTCTAAGTGAATCAGCATTCTGTACATCTGTTGATCTTCTTGACTTGTTGATGTACTTGATAAGTGCTGGAGCAAGAGCTCCTGCAAGGATTGCCATGATAGCAATAACGATAATTAACTCTACGAGTGAGAAACCTTTGTTGTTTTTCTTCATAATTTTACTCTCCTTTTGTTATATGTCGTTTTGTTGTTTGTTGTTTGTGCTTTTGCACTATATTAAACCGGTATCCTCGTACTACCGGACTTAATCACTCATTGTATTTCCCGGCTCCGGGTCAGGAGTCCCGAGAAATACTCTCTCTATAGTAACATATATATCATATGATACTCTCTATTGTATCTCTTGCATCCCTGATTCTAGTACTGATCCATCGCATCGTACATACTCATGATAGGACCATACACAGCTGCAACTATCATTCCAACGATACATGCAAGGATAACCATGATGATTGGCTCCATAGCTGATGTGAGCGCGTTTGTTGCCGCCTCTACCTCTTCGTCGTAATAGTCTGCAACCTTGCTGAGCATCTCCTCTATATCTCCTGTCTCCTCACCGATCTTAGTCATAGCTGAGAGCATAGGTGGGAGCATCTCCATATCCTTGAGTGGCTTTGAGAGTGGCACACCCTTGGATACCTGAACCTTGGCATCCATCAAGCCGTCTCTTATGATCTTGTTATCCATCATCTTGGCAACCTGCTCAACTGCATCTATCATCGAGATACCTGATGCCATAAGTGTACTCATGGTTCTTGCGAATCTTGAACATGCAGTCTTAACATTCAGAGGTCCAAATATAGGTGCTTTAAGTCCCAGATTTGCAAAAAGCTGTTCACCGAAAGGAGTCTTCTTGAAGAACTTAACTCCGAATACGATGGCTGCAACGATGATGATGAGCAGCCACCACTTATACTTCACAAAGTCCGCAGCGGCCATCATTATACGTGTGGCAAGTGGAAGCTGTGTTCCCATATCCTCGAACATGCTGGCAAAGTTAGGAATAACGGCTACCAGCACTACTATGATTACTATAACCATAACTATAAGCACTACGATAGGATATGTCATGGCACCCTTGATTTTGGACGTAAGAGCATTATCCTTCTCGAAATGTTCTACCAGTCTGTCCAAACATATCTCCAGGTTACCTGACATCTCACCTGCGGCAACCATGTTGATCATGATAGGTGGGAATACATCAGGGTTAACTCTGAACGCATCAGCGAGAGTTCCACCTTTTTCTACATATGTACGGGCATCCTGTATAGCTTTTCTGAGTGTCTTGTTCTCTATCTGATCACCCATAAGTTCCAGTGCTGAGATAATCGTAACACCAGCCTTGATGACCGCTGAAAACTGCTTACAGAACACTCCCAGATCTCTTGACTTTACCTTTTTCTTAAATAATCCAATATCCCCAAGTGGACTGCTCTGCTCCGTAAGGCTCATGATGGAATATCCTTCCGACTTGAGCTTCTTCTCAGCGCCATCCCTGTTTGGGGCCTCGATGGTACCTTTTTTGTTCTTACCATCTCTGTCAACAACCTTGTAATTAAATACTGCCATTGTCTCTCCTCCGACCCAATCTTAATATTCTTACGTTTTCATGTATCTGCGCGTTAAAAGCACAATTTTGCAACATAAACTATATGTAAAACATCTTACTATACTGCGTAAATTTAATCAACATTTAATTATTCGCACGTTTTTTTTTATAATATGTGCACAAACCGCTTTGTCAATTATTTCACATTATGCCATATCGCAATTCATTTTACCATATATCCGTATCTTACTGTCCATTGATCTTCTTTCTCAGATACTGCTGATCCTGAGCATATGTCATGGCCGTCTCTCTTGTTACTGTGCCTGACGCATATAGCTCATAGAGTGAATCATCCATAGTTACCATTCCAAGTGATCTGCTTGTCTGGATAGTCGACTGGATCTGATGGGTCTTTGCCTCTCGTATCAGACTTCGTATAGCAGGTGATGCAAGCATGACCTCGAATGCTGCTACTCGTCCGTTGCCACTTGCTATAGGAAGCAATGACTGCGATATGACACCTTCAAGAACCATGGCAAGCTGAACTCTTACCTGCTGCTGCTGGTTCGTAGGGAAGATATCTATGATACGGTCGATGGTACTGGCCGCTCCAATCGTATGCAGTGTTGAGAATACCAGGTGTCCGGTCTCGGCAGCTGTTATAGCTGTTGAGATAGTCTCAAGATCTCGCATCTCTCCTACGAGGATTATATCAGGATCCTCACGAAGTGCTGCACGAAGTGCATTCGCATAGCTGAGGGTATCCATACCAACCTCTCGCTGGTTGACTATCGCCTTGTTGTGGTGATGTATGTACTCTATAGGATCCTCAAGTGTTATGATGTGATCCGTGAGGTTTTCATTCGCCTTATTAATAATAGAAGCAAGTGTGGTCGACTTTCCTGATCCGGTAGGTCCGGTTACAAGGACAAGTCCTCTCTTTCTCTTGTACAGTTCAACAACCTCTCTAGGTATACCTAACTGATCTGGTCTTGGTATCTGCGTCTCAACTCGTCTGTAAGCGGCAGCCATGTTTCCTCTGTCCATGAATACATTCACACGGAAACGTCCGGTCTCCGGTGAGTCGAATGAGAAATCGACCTCTCCTCTGTCCTGAAGTATCGCCTTATGTCTGTCCTTCATGGTTGAACCTATTGCCTCGGCTGCGTCAGCCGGTGTAAGAGGCGGAACCTCAACCTCCGTGAGTTTTCCGTTGATCCTAAGCTTAGGTGGTATTCCTACAGCTATGTGAACATCTGAAGCTCTCTCCTCAACGGAGAAAGCAAGCAGTTCTTTCATATCCAGCATTTTCTTGTCCCTTCCTTTCCCTTTTGCATTAATAATTTCATATATATAAATAATCCCTGTTATTATATATCTCGTTTGTTGTGTGGTATTTTACAATTCTCCCATGTCCACGCCCTCAGCGACTGTAACTGTACTGTGGACTATCTTGTTCATCTCGGCTATGGATGTGATTCCATCAAGCACATGCTTTGCAGCTCCCATCTTAAGTGTGAGCATACCCTCCTTGAGAGCCTGCTTCTCGATAACATCTGCTGTAGCGCCTGACGCTATGACTGCCTGAAGCTCTCTTGATACTGGCATCATCTCATACACACCGATACGTCCTGCATATCCTGTATCGTTACACAGCGGGCATCCCTGTGGCTCGTAGATAATAACATCCTCCTCGTCTGCTGGAATGCCGAGCTGTACTCTCTCTTCATCCTCCACAAGTCTAGGCTGCTTACATGTTGTACACAATCTTCGCACAAGTCGCTGTGCGATAACGCCAACTACAGCATCGCCGGCGATATATGATTCAATACCCATATCTATAAGACGTGTGATCGTCGATGCCGCCGAGTTTGTATGCAGTGTCGATACAACCAAATGTCCAGTGATAGCGGCCTGTACGGCGATACCTGCTGTCTCACCGTCTCGGATCTCTCCTATCATGATGATATCCGGATCCTGTCGGAGGATAGATCTGAGGGCTGCCGCGAATGTCATATCCGCTTTGTTGTTAACCTGTACCTGGTTGATACCATTGATATTGGCCTCGACAGGGTCTTCAACTGTGATGATATTAACATCCTCTGTGTTAAGCTCACTGAGTGAAGTGTACAGTGTAGTTGACTTTCCTGATCCTGTAGGTCCCGTTACGAGGATTATACCATGTGGGTTGCTCAGGATATTGTCGAATACCTTCTCCTGCTCCGCATCGAAACCAAGAGCGCTCTTAGGCTTTGTAAGACCATCCTTGGATGTAAGTCTCATAACCGTCTTCTCTCCAAACACTGTAGGGAGGATAGAAACACGGACATCGAACTCTCTCCTGTCCACCATGATCGTGATACGACCATCCTGTGGCTTTCTCTTCTCTGCTATGTCCATACCGCCTATGATCTTGATACGCGCTGTGATACCAGCCAATATACTCAGGTCATATGACATAACCTGCTTCAGTGCACCGTCTATTCTGTATCTTACTCTGACGCTGTTCTCCAGAGCCTCTATATGTATATCTGATGCCCTCTGTCTTACACCGCCCTCTATTATCTGTTTTACCAGAAGAACGATAGGGGAGTTATCTACTTCATCGTTACTGTTATCTTCATCATCCCCACCAAGAACACTCTGCTGTTCCTGTCTGTAGGCCTCAGCAGCCTCCATCGCCTGGGCACTTCCATAGTACTTGTCTATGGCGTTCTTTATCCCCTCTTCGGATGCAAGCATAGGCTCGACCTGAAGATTTGTTACAAGACCTATATCGTCCATGGCCATGATATCCATAGGATCAGCCATAGCCACCTTGAGGATATTCGGATTATCCGGATCCACCTCTATAGGTATGGCCTGATACTTGGTTACCATACTCTCCGGAACCATATGTATGACCTTATCCTCTATCTTGGCTCCCTTGAGCTCTATATAGTCAATTCCCAGCTGGGTTGTAAGAACTGTGATCAGCATGTCATTACTGATAAATCCCAGATCAACCAGAGCATTACCAAGCTTTCTTCCGGTCTCCTTCTGCTTTGCAAGTCCCTCCTGCAGCTGTTCCTCTGTAATTGCCCCTGCCGCAACAAGGACATCTCCTATTCTTATTTTCTTACGCCCCACACTAAGTCGCATTCTCCGAAAATCCTCCTCTTTATTTTTCTCTTTTCATTCCATGTCATTTTCTGTTATTCCCTGTTATTCCCTATCATTTTCTGTCTATTTTCTCTATATACACACAATTACCCAAATACCTAAAGTGCATTATATCACAGTATTTTCACAATTTAAACATTTTGTACATATTTTACCAGCTTTTTTTATAATCTTTTATAAAAATCCAGATTTGAATCTGTGGATAAGCACTATTTTTGCACAAACGACATAATATATTACAAACAACCTTGATCGTTGCAGCCAAAGCTGCCGGGAGCAAAAACATATGGAAGCATTCAAAAATCCTTTAACTCCCGATAAAGAAAAGGAATATATAAACCGGTGCATATCCGGAGACAACGAAGCGCGCCGGGTATTGATCGAGTATAATCTGAGACTGGTTGCCCACATTGTTAAGAAGTACAGCTCATCCGTCCGGGATCCTGAAGATCTTCTGTCTATAGGAACCATTGGTCTGATAAAGGCGATCGACAGCTATAAACCGGAAAAAGGCTGTAAGCTCGCCGGTTACGCTGCCAAATGCATTGAAAATGAACTTCTGATGAATCTGCGCCAGGAAAAGAAAAAATCCCGTGAAGTCTCTATGTATGAACCGATAGGAACTGACAAAGAGGGCAACGAGATCGTTATAATGGATATCATAAGTACATCTGAAAGCTGTCCACTCGAAAAGCTGATCACGGAAGATCATCTAAACCACCTGCCATCGTGCATGAATCAGATCCTGACTCCAAGGGAATACCACATAATCCAGATGCGATATGGGATTTTAGGGGAAGCGCCACTGACTCAGAAGGAAACCGCTAAGATTCTGGGAATATCCAGATCATATGTATCCAGGATAGAAAAACGCGCTTTAAGCAAGCTAAGAGGATGTCTCGACAAATGATCAAGACATCCTCATTCTTGTTTTTTATTTTTTAACCTTTTACTTTTATGCCAGAGAATTGTTTTCACTCTTTCCTGCGGATTATCATACCCTCGGTCAGCTGCTCGCTGAATTTCACCTTGAGCTGCTGTTTTGGATGTGGCGCCGATTCCATCAACGCACCATCCTCATCATATATGGCTTCCACGGTACACTCTATGTTGTCCCCATTGAAATCCATCGCTTCAACACACTCTCCAACCGAGAATTTGTTCTTCTGTTCAAAGCACACACAGCCATCATCTGTTACCTGTCTGACTGTGCCGATGTATGTGTAATTCTTTACATATGTGTTGCTGTCATATATCTGTGAATCTGAATCCGTCTTTCCGAAATAGAATCCCGTTGTAAACTGCCTGTATGTACACTTTGCGATCTCACTCTTGTAGTATTCCATATTGGAACGATACTTCTCCTCAGACTCGAAATAATCGTCTATAGCTTTCCTGTAGGTTCTTGCCACAGTCGCCACATATAACGCCGTCTTCATTCTTCCCTCTATCTTGAGGCTGTCTATTCCTGCGGCTACCATCTCAGGGACATACTCGATCATACAGAGGTCCTTTGAGTTAAATATATACGTTCCCCTGTCATCCTCATTCACAGTCATGTATTCTCCCGGTCTGGTCTCCTCAACTATCGAATACTTCCAGCGGCACGGATGTGTGCACGCACCGTGATTGGCATCTCTTCCTGTAAAATAGTTGCTGAGCAGACATCTTCCTGAATATGAAATACACATTGCACCGTGGACAAACGACTCGATCTCCATATCGTCCGGTATATTTGCGCGTATCTCAGATATCTCCGTCAGAGACAATTCTCTTGCGGACACCACCCTCTTTGCACCGTGCTCGTACCAGAATTTGTACGTCATATAATTGGTATTGTTCGCCTGGGTACTGATATGGATTTCCATATCAGGCATCTCTTCCCTCGCGATCATAAACACGCCCGGGTCAGATACCAGAACAGCATCTACACCAGTATTCTTAAGCTCACCGAAATATCTCTTTATTCCTTCGAGATCGTAGTTGTGCGCAAATATATTCGCTGTTACATACACCTTGACTCCACGCTCGTGCGCATATCCAACAGCCTCTCTCATCTCATCAATTGAAAAATTATCCGCCTTGGCTCTGAGTCCAAATGACTGACCACCTATATACACAGCGTCTGCACCGTAATCAACCGCCACCTTCAGCGTGTCAAGACCTCCTGCTGGCACAAGAAGTTCCGGCTTATTTCTTCTTTCCATAGCACCTTCTCCAAATCTTTTATATTACTTTTTTATGCTGAGCGACATGCCGTCACCTATATTGAATATCCCGGTTTCCAGTCTCTCGTCGTGAGTCAGGCTGTACAGATATTCCCGCATTCTGGCATGTATCGTTCTGTTTCTCCTTGTCACCGCAAACCTGCTCTCCAGCACATCACCATCCTGAAGCACATTGTCGCACAAAAGTATCCCACCACTCTTCAGTTTCTCTATCGACTCGTCAAAAAAGCTTCCGTACTGTCCCTTTGCAGCATCCATAAACACCATATCGTATTCGTCATCAAGCTGTGGCAGTATCTCATGGGCATCGCCCTCAAGAAGGGTTATCTTATCCTGTGCTCCCGCGCGCATAATATTCTGTTTTGCCTGTTCTATTCTAGGTGGGTAATTCTCTATTGTTGTTATATGTGCATCGCTATTCAGAAATCTGCTCATAAAAATGGCAGAAAAGCCTACGGCAGCACCAATCTCAAGTATCCGCTCCGGTCGGTTCATCAATATGATCATCTTTATGAACTCTCCGGCCTCACGTCTTATTATCGGTATCCCGTTCTCTTCTGCCTCTTTTCTGATAGCTGTCACCACCTCGTCATAATCCACACTGAATGAATTAATAAATGACGCAAGTCTCTCATCAGTTATCATATTGTCTATTCTCCAGTTTCATCTGTTGCTGCCTCTGTTATTCTGTCCTCAGCAGCGCCTTCATCTCCTGTGCCATTTGCATTGGTCACTGTGCTCTGCCCGTCTCCGCCCGATTCATCTCCTGTGGAGCTGCTGTCCGAGCTTCCCGAACTTGCTGTGTCGTCCCCTGACACGCCTGTTATTATATCTATGATCTCCTGGTTGGTATTGCTTGGAGACATCGCGTATGTACCAGGTTTCATCTTGCCCGCATCACCGTTTATCCTGACCTTGAGTATGAATGCATACTTGTTGTCTATCACTCCTGACTTCTTCAGTGAATCTGCTATATCCAGCAGGGGTTCATCATCGGTGATGGTGATGGCCGTCTTCTTGTTACTTCCAGGTTCAACCGCCGTGGTCGAAAACACCTGATACGCAAAGTCAAATGAATACGAGAAACCTTTGACCAACACAAACAGAATACATACATTTATGAGAAGACCAAACAGGAATCTCAGTATCTTTTTCATACTTCTAGCACTATCTATAGCCATAACCCTAATTCTCCTTGTTCACATATACACAAGCAGGCACACGCCTGAAGTGTTACTGTGCATCCTCATCAATGATGTCAAAGTCAAGATCGTCCGCGATCTGTTCATACACCATCTTCATCATACGCACAAGCTTCTGCTCCGCCCTGATAAAATCGTTTACTATAGTATCATGGACTATGGAGTCATATTCTATGAATAGATTATTGACTTCATCATAAGGATTGTCAAGCATTTCATTGTTCTGTATTTCATAATTTTTCTTACGAAATTCCATAAGCTGCTGAAGTTTATCAGGTTTCTGTCTGAGTTTGTCTTTGCAGTACTGATAATTCTTATAGACTTCGGAATCCTTGATGCACGCATTGAGCTGTCTGCTAAGTTCCAACGTATCTGTCATATTATCACCCTTCTACACTTCTGTGATTATCGGAAGGATCATCGGGCTTCTCTTGGTCCTCTTCCACAGGAATTCTCCCATATCATCCTTTATCACAGATTTAATCTTGCCCCAGTCAGTCACACCGCGGCTAAGGCATCTGTCAAGTGCCTCCTGGCATGTTATACGGCAGTCCTCCATCAGTGTCTCAGACTCCCTGACGTACACAAAACCTCTTGATACTATATCCGGACCGGCCACAAGCTGGTTGCTGTATCTGTCCAAAGTAACAACTATAATGATAAGTCCATTCTGAGACAGGAGCTGTCTGTCTCTGAGAACTATGTTACCCACATCTCCAACTCCGAGGCCATCAACAAATACCCCCTGTGCAGGAACCTTTCCGACCACATCAAACTTATCCTCACCGATTTCCAGTACATCGCCAGTTGTCATGATCTTTATATTTTCCTTTGGAATGCCCATCTCTCTTGCAAGCTCTGCATGGCGCTTCAGATGTCTGTACTCACCGTGAACCGGTATCGCATACTTCGGTTTTGTGAGTGCATATATAAGCTTGAGTTCCTCCCGGCAGGCATGTCCGGATACATGGGTATCCTCAAATATTACATGCGCACCCTTAGCCTCAAGTTCGTTTATAACCTTGAATACGGCTTTCTCATTTCCCGGTATCGGATGTGAGCTGAATATAACAACATCTCCCGGCTTGATCGCAACCTTATTGTGTATGGATGCTGCGATCCTTGAAAGTGCCGCCATGTTCTCTCCCTGGCTTCCCGTCGTTATGAGCACAACCTTCTCATCCGGGTAATTCTTCATCTGGCTTATATCTATGAGTGTGTTGTCCGGTATATTTATATATCCAAGCTCCGAGGCCGTGGTGATTATATTCACCATACTTCTGCCCTCGATTATAACTTTTCTGTCATACTTGTATGCAGAATTTATTATCTGCTGTACTCTGTCAACATTTGACGCAAACGTTGCTATGATGATTCTGTGATCCTTGTTGTCATTGAAGAGGTTGTCAAATGTTCTTCCAACAGTCTTCTCCGACTGTGTAAATCCCTCTTTCTCGGCGTTCGTTGAGTCTGCCATAAGTGCCAGCACACCCTTCTTGCCAAGTTCTGCAAATCTCTGAAGATCTATAGTTCCACCAAATACAGGTGTGTAGTCTATCTTGAAATCTCCGGTGTGAACCAGAAGTCCAGCCGGTGTATATATTGCAAGCGCTGCCGAATCAGCTATGGAGTGGTTTGTTCTGATAAATTCCACCCTGAACGCTCCAAGATTGATATTCTGACCATACTTTACAACCTTTCTCCTTGTGTTATTCATAAGGTTGTGTTCTTTCAGTTTGTTTTCTATAAGCCCCATGGTCAGCTTGGTCGCATAGATAGGCATATTCAATTCTTTCTCAATGTAAGGTATGGCACCAATGTGATCCTCATGTCCATGGGTAACCACAAGTCCCCTGACCTTGTCCGCGTTTTCCTTGAGATACGTGACATCCGGAATAACCAGATCTATTCCTAACATGTCGTCCTCAGGGAATGCCAGTCCGCAGTCAATGACTATGATAGAGTCCTCATACTCTATCGCAGTGATATTCATTCCAATCTGTTCCAGACCGCCCAAAGGAATGATCTTCACTGTCTCTTTGTTATTCTTATTCAATTTTCTTATACCTCCAAATTTACGTCCTCAAGCAGTTCATCAAATATCCTGATAACTGCATCTAATTCTTTTTCATCTTCAACAATATCGTATGCTGCCATCTCTTCCGTATCAGCTCCGCTGTCCTCACGGAGTATAAGGAATGATTCATCATCCGCCTTGTCTACCACAAACAGATAGTTTATCCCACCAAGTGTTGTCTGTTCCAACACTGCAAACTCTACTTCTGTTCCATCCTCTGCTTCAAAAATTATGCTGTCATTCTTATTCTCTGCCATATAAACCCCTGTTTTTGTGTTCGCGGCTCTACATGCCGTTACTTTTGGAATCAAGATAGTTCTGCAGGATAACCGCAGCTGCCATCTTGTCTATATACGTCTTACGATTCTCTCTTCTGACTCCGCTGTCCATGAGTATACGCTCGGCCTCAACAGTGGTCAGTCTCTCATCCCACAACACAACTTCAAGACCGGTTCTTCTCTCCAGATCATTTTTAAAGCTCACGGTAGCCTCGCATCTGTCTCCCTCTGTGTTGTTCATGTTCTTTGGATATCCAAGCACTATCTTTTCTATCTTCTCCTGCTGACCAGCTGCGCCATACTCCTCTATGATCGCCTCGATCCTTGCCAGCGTCTGTCTGAGCTTGCCTGCTGACTTTCGCTCGATGGTCTCAAGAGGCTGCGCTGTGATCTCCAGCGGATCGCTCACCGCTACTCCAACAGTCTTTGTTCCGTAATCTAATCCTAAAACTCTCATGTGTACCACCTATATCAGATTGTTTCTGATATAATCCTCAAACAATACTTCTATGATCTCATCTCTCTCAACCTTCATGATAAGGCTTCTGGCATTCTTGTAGCTGGTAATGTATGTTGGATCTCCGCTCATTATGTATCCAACAACCTGACTTACCGGATTGTATCCCTTTTCAGCAAGTGCATCATACACCTGACCAATGATCTGTCTTACATCAATGGTGGCATCCTTCACCGCTGAAATGTTCTGTGTACTTTCATTATTCATCAAATCACGTCCTCATATTGTTATTCTCTGTCGAGCTGCCTATCTAACGTTCCTATTCTAATATAAAAGATTCCAAAAGTAAAGGAACATATTCTCAGCAGATCAGACCATTAGTATATCTCCATTCTGTGTGTATCTCACATAGACAAAGCTGTTCACGAAGCTTTCTGGCATAGGTATATCCCCCGCTTTTATAAGTATGTCCATATATCTCTCCGTATGGCCTCTCAGGTAAGTCCCATCTTCTCTGTGCAGAACCTCCTCCACAAGCACTTCCAGCTCCGCACCCTCGTACTTCGCCTCATATGCTTTCTTGCCGCGCTCCGCAAGTTCCAAAAGCACATCACTTCTCTTGTTTTTCACTTCAGGTGAAACCTGATCTTTCATGGCTGCCGCAACAGTTCCCTTTCTCGGTGAGTACTTGAATATATGCATCTCGTACAGATTAAGCTCCGTCAGATACTGTACAGTCTCTTCAAATTCTTCATCTGTCTCTCCTGGAAACCCTACAATGACATCGGTAGTCAACGCCGGCGCATCATACGCCTCTCTAAGCATCTCACATTTTTCAAAGTATTGCTCCCGTGTGTACTTTCTGTTCATCCTTTTAAGTATTGTATTGCAACCACTTTGCAGGCTTAAATGGAAGTGTGGGCAGACTTTTTTGTTTGCGGAAACTCTTCGTACAAAGTCCTCTGTTATTATGCCTGGCTCAAGCGATCCAAGACGTATCCTCTTGATTCCTTTGATTTTTGAGATGGCATCTATGAGATCTATAAGTGCTCCCTCATTATTCTTATCCTTGCCATAGGATGATATATGTATTCCGGTAAGCACCACTTCTTTAATACCAGACTCCGCAAGCTCGGTGACTTCCGCTATCACAGCTTCCTCACTCCTGCTACGTATACGCCCCCTTACATATGGTATAATACAGTATGAGCAGAACTGGTTACACCCGTCCTGAATCTTCACATACGCCCTTGTATGGCCGACAGGAACATGTCCTCCCATCTCCTCATACTCTGTCTCCTTGGATATATCAATAAAGTACTCTTTTTTCTCTCCACCAGCAGGTGTATCCCCTCCTTCGTTTTTTCTCACATTAATATAATCATTCACTATATCTGTGATATCTTTCTTTTTGTTATTGCTGATCACTATATCTACGGATTCATCCTGCTCAAGCAGTTCCTTTGCAGATTGTACATAGCAGCCAGCTGCTATCACTATCGACTCCGGGTTTCTCTTTTTTGCCCTGTGAAGCATCTGCCTGGATTTTTTGTCCGCTATGTTTGTAACTGAACAGGTATTTACTATATATATATCTGCTTTTTCTTCAAAGTCAACAATATCAGCGCCTGCGGCACTGAGCATATCCAGCATGCTGTCCGTCTCTGCCTGATTAACTTTGCACCCAAGTGTGGTTGCCGCAACCGACTTACCTTTTAACATCAATTTTACTCTCCTTATATTGACTTTTGTATTCCATAAAAATATAATGGTTACAGTACATAAACTATATCATAAGGGTTAGGAGGACTAATTATGAAAGCTGTTAAGATTTCTTTAAACTCAATCGATAAGGTTAAGAGCTTCTGCAACGACATTGCTAAGTTTGACGCTGAGTTCGATCTTGTATCAGGACGTTATGTCATCGATGCAAAGTCAATCATGGGTATCTTCAGTCTGGATATCTCAAAGCCAATCGAGCTTAACATCCATGCAGAGAGCGGTATTGATGAGATTATGGCAACACTCAAGCCATACCTTGCCGAGTAAGTTTTTCAAAATCAATTATATTATAACAATTTTTTTATTGCTATTTTCAATTTAAAGAGATGCTTTTCAGCATCTCTTTTTTATTTTCTATACAACTATACTATACAACTATGCAATCTAGTCCACGTTGAATCCGCCTTATAACTTTAGTTATTCACGACTCGACTTAGTTCTTTGCCCTGCACATAACTGTCTCTGCTGTATCAACAGCCGTGCGATAAAGTGGTTCTATGATTCCCGCAAGTTTTTCCTCAGACTTCTCTATCGCTGAGAGAACAGGTTTTGTAACCGGATGCTTTGCGACGAATGTCGTACAGCAATCCTCATAAGGCAGGATAGATGTCTCGTATGTGCCTATCTTTTCAGATATATCCACTATCTCCTGTTTATCCATACCTATACACGGTCTGAACACCGGCATGGTGCTCACCTGGTTGATAACATTAAGGCTAAACACCGTCTGACTTGACACCTGACCGATGCTCTCTCCTGTGATGGTACACTGACAGTCATTTTTCTCTGCCAGTTCTTCTGCGATCTTGATCATATATCTCTTCATTATTATCGTGAGTTCTTCATGAGGGCAGTTGTCATATATAGCCATCTGCACATCTGCAAAATTGACAACGTGAAGCTTTATGGCTCCTGCATAATCTGCCACAAGGCACGCAAGATCGATGACCTTCTGCTTTGCTCTCTCGCTTGTAAACGGAGGCGCATGGAAATATACAGCCTCAACCACAACCCCTCTCTTCGCTATCATGTATGCAGCAACCGGGCTGTCTATACCGCCTGAGAGAAGTGCCATTCCCTTTCCATTTGTTCCGACAGGAAGCCCTCCCGGTCCAGGTATCGTTATGGAATATATATATGCAACCTTTCGTATCTCCACATTGATTATCTCCTGTGGCGAATGGACGTCAACAGAGAGTCCAGGGTATGCCTCGAGGAGGAAATGTCCAAGCTCTGCGCTGACTTCCATCGATGTCATCGGATATGACTTCTCATTTCTTCTGGTGAACACCTTGAATGTGAAATTCTTGTGATCATAAGCCCTGTCAACATAGTCTATAACCTTTTGTTTCAGGTTCTCAAATTCTGTATTCTCCTCCACAACAACAGGACATATGCCAACTATTCCAAATACCTTACCGAGCGCTCCGACCACATCCTCGTAATCGTAATCTGACTTGCACTCCACAAAAATTCTACCCTGTTCTTTTCTTATATAGAAATCACCGTAGTTTTTGAGTTTTCTGTTTATATTCTTGCACAGGATATCCTCAAATATATATCGGTTCTTTCCTTTTGTACCTATCTCGGCATACTTTATCATAAAAGCCTTGTACTGCATGTGTCCTCCTTATAATCCTGACATTATTTTTTTCTTACATATCTTCTCAGTACAGGAAGCAGCTCTTTACAACATTGCACTGCATAGTCCACCTGTTCTATTGTGTTTTCCGGTGAAAAACTAAATCTCAATGTTGATTCAAGCTTCTCCGGTGGAAGTCCTATCGCCTTAAGTGTTCCGCTGGTGGAATGTTTGTTAGACGAACACGCCGAACCTGAAGAGACATATACTCCCCGTTCCTCAAGTGCGTGCAGCATGACCTCACTTCTCACACCCTTGAATGTGATGCTCGCAATATGTGGTGCATCACCTGAGTTGCTGTATACTTCTTCTATTCCTGTAAGTTCATCTATCAGATGCTGCTTTACTTCACGCATGTGCCGCACTTTCTCATCCAGATCTCTGTACGTCATCTCCGCCGCAAGTGCCATACCGGCTATCCCCGGCACATTCTCCGTACCCGATCTCATTCCGTTCTGTTGGCCTCCGCCATATATCACCGGCTTCACCTTTACACGGTCTCTTATGTATAGCGCGCCAACGCCCTTTGGTCCGTGAAACTTATGGCTGCTGACAGACATCATATCTATTCCCATTCTTCCCGGATATATGACATATTTGCCAAATGCCTGAATCGCATCAACATGGAACAGCACTGCTGGATTCTTCTCCTTGATGCGTTTTGCTATATCCTGGACCGGCATCACAGATCCTATCTCGTTATTCACGTACATCACAGACACTATGATGGTGTTATCATCCACTGCATCGACAAGTTCATCGACATTGATCACACCTTTGCTGTCAACACCTATCCTAACTACCTCAAATCCCATATCTTCCAGAAATGATACCGGACTTCCCACCGATGCATGTTCCACCTCTGTTGTTATGATCTTGTTCCCTGCTCTCCTGTTGGCAAGTGCACCGCCTATAAGTGCCATATTGTTTGACTCTGTTCCGCCGGATGTGAACACTATCTCTTTCGGCATGACCTTCATAAGTCTTGCCATCTTCTCTCTGGCGTCTGTAACATATCTTGCCGCTTCAACCCCCTTGAGGTGAAGTGAAGATGGATTGCCATAATCCTCCTCCATGAGCCTTACTACAAGATCCCTGACCTCCGGATACACCGGAGTTGTCGCTGAATTGTCAAAATATGCCTCTATCCTGTTTCCTGAATTTGTTTCCATGATTCTTGTCCCTGATTCCGTCTTTGTAATTGCCAGTCTCTCTATTTCTTCTTTATGCCTTTTTATGTCTTTTCTTTATATCTCTTCTTTATGCCTGCTACTCTGCCTGAAACATGATGATCGCCATCACCGCAAGTCCAGCCGTCTCCGTGCGCAGTATCCGGTGTCCAAGCGTTATGCACTCAGCCCCCGCCGCCACAGCCTCTTCCACTTCTTCGCGGGCAAATCCGCCCTCCGGGCCTATAAATATTCCCAGTGACCTTTTGCCTCGCACGTTAGCGATAATCTGCCTCGACTCCTCTATACCTTCCGCCTCTTCATAAGGTATGATATTCATATCAAGTTCCGACGCCATATCCAGCGCTTTGGCAAATGATACCGGCTCTGTAATCTCTGGAACGATCCCGCGTCCGGACTGTTTCGCCGCGGATTCCGCAATAGTTCGGTATCTCTCTGTCTTTTTCGTAGCTTTTTTCTGATCCAGTTTGACTATAGTTCTGGATGTAAATACCGGCACTATCCTGCATACTCCAAGTTCGACCATCTTCTGGACTATGAGATCCATTTTATCGGACTTTGGATAGCCCTGAAACAGTGTGACTTTAACCGGGAGTTCAGCAAAATTGTCGCTTATGTCTTCTATATTGCAAACTACCTTATCAGGATCTATACGCGATATCCTGCAAGTATAATCCCGGCCTCTGCCATCACTCACAAGGATCTCTTCCCCGATCTTAAGCCGAAGTACATTCTTTATGTGATTCACATCTCCACCTGTAATCTCGATATCTGTACCTATATCCCTGCCATCTATATCCACAAAAAACCTGTTCATCCCAGACTATATCCTCTCATACTTTACGCCCTATAAAATCTATAGTTCGCTTAATCTATATGTTTTTTTGCGACAAAGCTTACCCAGTCATTCATGTAGACAGTATCTACGATATCAAAGTTATTGTCAAGCAAAGCCTGTCGAACTTCTTCCTCTTTTATATTGATGATTCCTGATGATATGAAAAGTCCATCATCCTTCATGAACTTCTGAACAACCGCTGACATAGGTATGATAACGTCCGCGAGAATATTTGCAACTACTATATCATAATTTGCGCCGATCGAATCTACCAGTTTCTGGTCCTCAAGCACATTGCCGCATATAAAGCTTACAGCATCAGCAGGTATGTTGTTTACATCCCTGTTCTCTCCTGCAACATCCACAGCTATAGGATCTATATCTATTCCGAGCACATGTTCTGCTCCAAGCTTGTTGCATACAAATGACAGGATACCGCTTCCGCTGCCAGCGTCAAGTATCTTGTCTCCATCTTTCATATATTTCTTGAGCTGTCCTATACACAGTCTTGTTGTCTCATGTGAGCCTGTTCCAAACGCTGTTCCCGGATCTATCTCTATGATGATATCTTCTTCCTTCGCATCATCCGGAACCGCCTCCCACGTCGGCTTGATGATAATGTTGTCATAGAGTCTGAATGGTTTGAAGTATGCCTTCCAGTTATCTCTCCAATCCTCATCCTTCGTCTCGCTCTCTGTTATATTGCCGGTTCCAACCGAAAGAAACTCTGACAGCCTCTTTATCTCGGCTGTAACTTTATCCTTTATCTCCTGAACGTCAAATGTATCATCCAGGAAACATGTCACCCTGGCTGTTCCATCATTTTCCGGCATATCATCCGGCAGGAGATCCACAAACATCGTCTCCATCTCTTCCTCTGTAAGAGGTATATTATCTTCTATCTGAACACCCAAAACGCCTTCCTCTTCGAGGAAGGCGCTTATGAGGTCTTCAGCTTCACATGTTGTATCTATCGTGAGCTTAGTCCATTTCATATATTATTTTACCTGCTTTTATTATTTTTACTGTTTCTTCTTTCTTCTCTTATGATCACCAAATGTAAATGGTCCTGCTGAGTCTGTGGCAGGTCTTGTCTCCACAAGTGTTGCCTGCTCATACTGGTTGAGAATCTTCTTCTGCTCTTCTGTCAGCTTCTCAGGTACCTGTACGACAAGTGTTACATAGTGATCACCTCGCTGAGTAGGATTCTTCAGGTTTGGTACGCCCTTACCCTTCAGCTTGATACGTGTATCTGTCTGTGTTCCAGGTGGTATTGTGTAATCCACCTCACCCTCTATGGTGTTGATCTTGATCGTTCCACCAAGGGCTGCCTGTGTGAATGTAATAGGCTCTGATGAGTAAAGATTGTACTCCTGTCTCTGGAAGTTAGGGTGACGATCCACCAGGATCGTAACTGTAAGATCTCCTCTCTCACCGCCATTGATGCCTGGCTCACCTTTGCCCTTGATACGGATATTTGTACCATTATCCACTCCAGGTGGAATAGCTATCTGTATCTTCTTTCTACTCTTGACATATCCTGTGCCTGCACAGTTGCTGCACTTATATCTGATGATCTTTCCTGAACCTGAACAATCCGGACAGGTCTGTACGTTACGGACAACTCCAAACAGTGACTGCTGTGTTGTAACTATCTGACCCTTGCCGCCACACTTGCCACATACTTCCGGCTGATGTCCTGGCTGGGATCCAGTACCCTTACATACATCACATTCATCTTTAAGAGGAAGCTCAAGCTCTTTCTGAGTACCAAATATAGCCTCCTCGAATCCAACTCTTATAGTTGTCTTGATATTTGCACCCTTCATAGGGCCATTTGTATTTCTCTGACGACTTGCTCCTCCAAACATATCTCCGAAGATATCACCAAAGATATCTCCCATATCTGCGAAGTCAAATCCGCCAAATCCACCGGCACCGCCACCGTTCTGATCAAATGCTGCATGGCCGAACTGATCATACTTTGCACGTTTCTCAGGATCACTGAGGACTGAATAAGCTTCTGCGGCTTCTTTGAATTTCTCTGCAGCCTCCTCATCACCAGGGTTCATATCCGGGTGGTATTTTTTTGCTACCACTCGGTATGCCCTTTTGATCTCGGCGTCAGAGGCACCCTTGGAAACACCAAGGACTTCATAATAATCGGTCTTTGTCTCTGCCATAGCCTTTACCTTTCATCCTCTATATATTAAACCTCTGTGAAATCTCCATCTACAACATCGCCATCTGAGTAATCAGGTGTGCCTGCTCCTGTGCCTGCATTTGCTCCAGGACCATTCTGCTCATAGAGCTTTGAGAACAGATTCTGTGCGCTCTCCATCAGCTTATCCTTAGCTGCCTTGATCTTGTCAACATCAGCATCGCTCATGTTCTCTGCATCTGTGCTGTCTATTGCTGCTCTTAAGGAGTCAAGATCTGCCTTTACGCCAGCCTTATCTGAATCTGAAAGCTTATCTCCTACCTCGCCGAGTGCCTTCTCTGTCTGGAACGCAAGTGCATCGGCCTCATTCCTTGCCTCAATGCCTTCCTTACGCTTCTTATCCTGAGCCTCGTACTCAGCTGCTTCCTTAACTGCTCTATCGATATCATCATCTGAAAGTGATGTACCTGATGTAATTGTAATGTGCTGTTCTCTTCCTGTTCCGAGATCCTTAGCTGATACATTTACGATACCATTTGCATCGATATCAAATGTTACCTCGATCTGTGGAACTCCACGTCTTGCCGGAGCGATACCATCAAGTCTGAATCTACCAAGGCTCTTGTTGTCCTTTGCGAACTGTCTCTCACCCTGTACTACGTTGATATCAACGGCATCCTGATTATCCTGTGCTGTTGAGAAGATCTGGCTCTTCTTTGTAGGGATAGTTGTGTTTCTCTCGATAAGGTGAGTAGCTATACCACCCATTGTCTCGATTGAAAGTGTAAGTGGTGTAACATCCAGAAGAAGGATCTCACCTGCACCTGCATCTCCAGCAAGCTTACCACCCTGGATACAAGCACCGATTGCAACACACTCATCAGGGTTAATTCCCTTGAATGGCTCCTTGCCTGTAAGTCTCTTAACTTCTTCCTGTACTGCGATGATACGTGTTGAACCACCGACAAGAAGTACCTTATCAAGCTCTGCTGCTGTGAGACCTGCATCAGCAAGTGCTGTGTTAACAGGGCCCTTTGTTCTGTCTACAAGATCTGCTGTAAGCTCATCAAACTTAGCTCTTGTAAGGTTCATATCAAAATGCTTTGGACCATCCTGGTTTGCTGTGATGAAAGGAAGGTTGATGTTGGTTGTTGTAGCTGATGACAGCTCCTTCTTTGCCTTCTCTGCTGCTTCCTTTAATCTCTGCATAGCCATCTTATCGCCTGAAAGGTCGATACCCTCTGCCTTCTTAAACTCGTCAAGCATATACTGTGTAATAGCGTTATCGAAATCATCACCACCGAGTTTGTTATCACCGGCTGTTGCAAGAACCTCGATGACACCCTCACCGATCTCAATGATAGATACATCAAATGTACCACCACCTAAATCGTAAACCATGATTCTCTGCTCCTGTTCATTGTCAAGACCATATGAAAGAGCTGCTGCTGTAGGCTCGTTGATGATACGCTTTACATCAAGACCTGCGATCTTACCGGCATCCTTTGTTGCCTGTCTCTGTCCATCTGAGAAGTAAGCAGGAACTGTGATAACTGCCTCTGTAACCTTCTCACCAAGGTATCCTTCAGCATCTGCCTTCAGCTTCTGAAGGATCATTGCTGAGATCTCCTGTGGAGAATACTTCTTACCATCTATCTCCACTCTGTAATCTGTACCCATATGACGCTTGATAGATGAAATTGTCTTATCAGCATTTGTTACTGCCTGACGCTTTGCAGGCTCTCCTACTACTCTCTCTCCTGTCTTCAGGAAACCTACTACTGAAGGTGTTGTTCTCATACCCTCTGAGTTTGCTATAACTACAGGCTTACCACCTTCCATAACTGCTACACATGAATTTGTTGTACCTAAATCAATACCTATAATCTTACCCATTGTCTTTTCCTCCTAGAAAAAATTTCAAATGATCATACTTCTAAATTTATTGCACAGACGCGTGAGAAGCTCTACGCTCAGCGTCTGCGTAACATATCACCAAGCTCTGCCTGATGACCTGCGCGCACATCAGTGCACTAATTTGCTACCTTTACCATGCTGAATCTGAGTACCTGATCTTTGTACATATAACCTTTCTGCATCTCTTCGACGATAACATTCTCTTCGTAGCTATCATCCTCAACATGCATCACGGCATTGTGATATGTCGGATCAAACTGCTGTCCCGCACAGTCCATAGGCTTAACGCCTATGCTATCCAATGAAGTCATAAGCTGCTTGTATATGTTTGCAACTCCTGACTCGAATGGTCTTCCTTTTTCGTCCTCAGGTATGGCTGCTAGTGCTCTCTCAAAGTTATCTACTACCGGGAGCAGTTTCTCAAGGACTCCCTTCGCACCTATGTCGTACAACTTACCTGATTCCTTTTCATTTCTCTGCCGGATGTTCTCACACTCAGCGAGAAGTCTTGTATACTTAGCCTCTGCATCCTTGCAGCGCTCCTTGAGTTTCTCATTCTCCTCACGCAGTGCCTTGCCTCCGCGTCTGTTTTCCTTTGCAACATGCTGTGGCTTCGCCGCCTCTGCCTGTTCCTCTGGAACATCAACCGTTTCCGTTACATCCACCGATGATTCTGCACTGTCTTTTATCTCTGCTGAAGCATCTCCAACTATTGTCTCAGAAGCGGTCTGCTCTGTCTTCACCTTCTTGTCGGATGCATTGCTGTTTTCGCTATCAGCCATTACATATCCTCCTATTCATCATCTTTTTGGTGTACTGTTTTTAGTACCTTAAATTACTTTTAACATCTTTTTTAATGTCTTTTTATAATGTCTTTTTAACAATCTAACTGTTAAATATATCATCAAGCTCTCCGGTAAGTTCCTTGAGCATTGTTACCACTTTCTTATAATCCATTCTCTTTGGTCCTATAATTCCTATGGTACCCTTTGCCCCCTCCGGCATCTTATATGTCGCCGTTACAAGGGAACAATCTTTGAGATTCTCATCACTGTTCTCCTGCCCAATCAGAATCTGTATATCACTGTCCTGCTGTATCACGTCCTCTACGTGCTTTGCAAATTCCTCTTTGTCCTCTATATCTTCAAGTGTTCCAAGCAGTTTCTCTGCTGAAGACGAATTTGCCAATTCCGGATACTTCAGAACATTGGTTGTGCCACTTGTATATACCTTCAGGTCATCAGCCTCATGGATCGCTTCCATGATTCCCTGAAATATTGTTTCCAATATCTCAGCATATTCTCCAGCCTGTAACTTCATAGTCTGTATAAGCTCCAGGTTAATGTCTTCCAGCGACGCCCCCTGAAGAAATGTATTGAGCAGTATATTAAATTTTAATATCTCTTCATTCTTCAGACTATAAGTAGTCTTTATAAGCTTATTCTTAACAATATTGCCATCTACCATGATAACTGCCAGCAACGTGGTCTCATCAACCTGTGACAGCTGAATGAACTTCACCGTGTTGTTGTATTGAGGCATAGTGACAAGTGTTGCATACTGTGTATTCGCTGCAAGCACCTTTGCTACCTGCTTGAGAAGTTTTTCCAACTTGTCGACTCTCTGAAGAAGATTCTCTCTCTCTTCCTGATCGCCAGCTTTCTCTTCTTCTCGGTCTGCCATAATGCTGTCAACATAAAATCTGTAACCGGCATCCGTCGGCACTCTTCCTGCCGATGCATGCGGCTGACAAATGTATCCCATCTCTTCAAGATCCGACATCTCATTCCTGATTGTAGCCGGGCTGACATTCATGTCTGCCAACTTTGATATGGTTCTTGATCCAACCGGTTCGCCTGTTTCAAGGTAGTTAGAAACGATCGCTTTAAGAATTCTGACTTTTCTTTCGTCAAGTTCCATGACTATCATTCCCTTTATTACTTGTTTTTTTAGTTTTATTAGCACTCAATATATCCGAGTGCTAACCACTAAACATAATCTAACACCGCCGCCCCTTTTTGTCAACAAAATAACGAATTTTTTTGTTTTTTTATCAATCTTCTATCAGAAAGTCTGCCAGGATCGTGTTGCTTACGTCTATTCCTTTTTTTGTGAGGCGGATCAGGCCGTGGTCGTCTTCGAGGTGGCCTGATACCTTGTATTTGTCTATGACGGGACCGTAGATGTCGTAGATGGAGTGTCCAAAGTAGTCGTTGAATCTTTCGGCGCTCACACCTGATATCATACGCAGTCCAAGGAACATATATTCCTCCATCAGCCTGTCTGTGTTTAGTTCTTCATCCACTGTTCTCATCTGCTCAAGCAGATCACGGACCTTTCTTGAATTTGCCACGGGATCTCCATATGTGACCAGTTCATGACAGTTTTCCATTGTGTCTATGTATTCTCCTATGTCGCTGGTGTTCGTGTATCTGCGGCCGTATAGGAAAGAGGCTGCGCCGATACCGACACCGATATATTCGCCCAGCGTCCAGTAGACTATATTGTGCCTGCACTCGTAGCCATGGCGGGCATAGTTTGATATCTCATATCTGTGATATCCTCCTGAATCCAGAAGTTTATTTGTTATATCGTACATTTCCCTATCCACGTCCTCATCAGGAATCCTTGAAATGAGTTCCGGTGAAGCTGCAAGCGGGGTACCAGCCTCCACTATGAGGCTGTAGGACGATATGTGCTCCGGCTTGCATCTGAGGACTTTTTCCAGAGTATCCAGATATGATCTCATGGTCTGTCCGGGAATGTCCGACATCAGATCTATGTTGATATTTCTAAATCCTGCCTCCCTCGCCATATCAAATGCGGCGAGGAACTGATCATAATTGTGTATCCTTCCGAGCACCTGAAGTTCGTCCCTCTGCGCAGACTGAAGGCCTATGCTCATCCTGTTTATTCCATTTGCTATGTAGTCTGCCGCCTTGCGGCTTGTGAGGGTTCCCGGATTGACCTCTATACTTATTTCTGCATCCTCTGCGACATCAAATATGCTTCTCACTGTCGTCATTATCATTGTTATCTCGTCAGCTTCCAGCAGCGAAGGCGTACCGCCTCCTATATATATCGTCTTCACGCTGTGCGTCTCCGCCAGGTACGCATAGCTTCTGAGCTCTTCGCACAGAGCCTCTATGTACTTCTCCCTATACACGCCATATCCCTGCATGCAGGATGTTCCCACAGGAAATGACAGGAAGTCACAGTACACACATTTTTTCACACAGAACGGTATGTGTATGTATATGCTAAGTTCTCTTCTCTCGTAGCTGCTGCCATCGTCGTACTTGACACCGCTCTCATCTTCTATAATATCTATCATTTTCGATCATCCTCTTTGTATATGTATACGCAATATAGCCCACTAAAAAAGCCGCTATTAAGAATCTTCTTATTAACGGCTTTTCAGGATCTATTGCATATAATCTGTCTGTATCTCTATTCCTCGTCCAGCTTCAGCACAGACATAAATGCCTTCTGCGGTATCTCCACATTGCCGACCTGTCTCATTCGTTTCTTGCCCTCTTTCTGCTTTTCAAGGAGCTTTCTCTTACGCGATATATCACCGCCGTAGCACTTAGCAAGGACATCTTTTCTCATCGCCTTGACTGTCTCACGAGCGATCACCTTGTTACCTATAGCAGCCTGGATCGGAATCTCAAACAGGTGTCTCGGGATCTCCTCCTTGAGCTTCTCACACATCTTTCTTCCTCTCTCGTAGGCTGTATCCTGATGTATGATGAATGACAGAGCATCAACCTCTTCCTTATTGATAAGTATATCCAGCTTTACAAGCTCAGAGCGGACATAACCCTTCATCTCATAGTCAAATGACGCATACCCTCTTGAGCGTGACTTCAACGCATCAAAGAAATCGTATATGATCTCATTGAGCGGAAGGTCGTACTTGAGAAGCGCTCTGGTCTCCTCCATGTACTCCATGCTCTTATACACTCCACGCCTCTCCTGGCAAAGCTGCATGATTGCTCCTACAAATTCCGTTGTCACCATGATCTCAGCTGAAACAAATGGCTCCTCCATATACTCTATGCTTGAAGGATCAGGGAGATTTGAAGGATTGGTAAGTTCTATGACGTTGCCATCCGTGGTATGGACTTTGTACACAACTCCCGGTGCGGTCGTCACCAGATCGAGGTTGAATTCCCTCTCCAGTCTCTCCTGTATGATCTCCAGATGGAGAAGTCCAAGGAATCCACATCTGAAACCAAATCCGAGTGCTATCGATGTCTCCGGCTCAAAACTGAGTGCTGCATCATTTAGCTGGAGTTTTTCAAGTGCATCCCTGAGATCCGGGTATTTTGCACCATCTGCCGGATATAAACCACAGTACACCATAGGCTGTGCCTTCTTGTAGCCCGGAAGTGCCTCAGCACATGGCATATCCGCCTGTGTCACCGTATCTCCGACTGTCGTATCCTTGACATTCTTGAGACTGGCTGTTATATAGCCAACCATCCCTGCTGACAGTTCATCGCACGGCACAAATCTTCCCGCGCCAAATATTCCAACTTCTACAACTTCTGCCTCCGCTTCCGTCGCCATCATCCTTATAACGGTTCCCCTGGACACACAGCCGTCAAACACTCTGCAGAATATGATAACTCCTTTGTATGAGTCATACAGACTGTCAAATATGAGTGCTTTGAGTGGTGCATTTGGATCGCCGTGTGGTGCAGGTATCTTTGTGACTATCTGTTCCAGTACCTCTTCTATATTAATACCATTTTTTGCCGATATCCTCGGTGCATCCTGAGCCTCTATTCCGATAACATCCTCTATCTCGTTCACTACTCTTTCCGGATCAGCCGATGGAAGATCTATCTTATTTATGACCGGCATGACATCGAGATCATGGTCAATGGCAAGATATACATTCGCCAGAGTCTGTGCCTCTATACCCTGTGCTGCATCGACAACGAGTATCGCTCCCTCACATGCTGCAAGGCTTCGTGAGACCTCGTAATTGAAGTCCACATGTCCCGGGGTATCTATGAGGTTAAATATGTACTCCTCACCGTCACTCGCATTGTATATGATTCTGACGCACTGCGCCTTGATGGTTATTCCTCTTTCCCTCTCAAGGTCCATGTTGTCAAGCACCTGGTTCTGCATCTCACGGCTTGTAAGTGTACCTGTCTTCTCTATGATCCTGTCGGCAAGTGTAGACTTGCCGTGGTCTATATGGGCAATTATGCAAAAATTTCTTATCTTGGACTGATCTATATGCTCCATGTTTATCTCTCCACATCCTTATCCTGTATCTGATTTACGCATTTGACGTTAATATATCATGTATTGTCATTCCTCTGCAAGAGAAAAGATTACTTATTATTTGGCTTATTATTCAGCACTTATTGTTCAAGCAGTACCTTTGCCAGCATCGCCGCAAATGGTTCCATAGCATTTCTGGCCTCCTCGATCGTGTTTGTCTGAGCGCCAATCTCCGCCAGCATGGCGTGAGGCATAAGATCCATGTTGTAACGGCAGGTGCTTATATATATCTTTCGCATTATATCACCATAGTTCCCCCTGCCCGCAAGGTACGTCTGGAGTGCAAATGCCATATTGTCTACCTTGTTATCATTGCTCCAGTAATCCACATCATTTCCCTCCTCATCACGGCACATACCATTTATGAGCATTATCTGAGCTGTCTCGTTTCCATTTACCTCAGTTACCAGTCTGGTATCGTCTGGCACTCCATCACGGTGCAGATCTATCATCACCTCTATCTCAGGATGCTCCGCAAGTATCTCTGATACACCCTCCCTCGAGTAATCATATGACGCATTTCTGTCTAAGGTTCCCGTCATCATATCGTACGGCGTCGTGTCGTGGTAAACCGGTATTCCATAGGTATCCGTGAGTATATCTGCAAGCTGCTGTCCAAGTCCAACCACTGTATCATCTACTTCGCCGGAGCGTGAATCCGCATATGCCTCAGAACTGTGCGTGTGGTATATCAGGACTTTATAACCTCCCGTGCTCATGTCCAGCGACATATCCTTTCCTAGCAGATCCTCCGCATCCAGCTCATCGCTCTTTACACATTTTGGATAGGTGGCGTTGTAGCAGTATGACAGCAGCGTATCCGGATCCATTCCTATATACGAACTTGATATATCTGCCATTACAGGTACTGTGCTCTCAGATCCGCGGACCCGCTCAGCTCTCGCCTGGGTTTTTGCAGCCTTCACCGCCTCATCATCCGCAGTATCTGTATTCTCTGTCTCACCGGCTGACTCTGCTCCGCTGGAATTTTCACAGTCTGCACCATTTTCAGTCAGGGCTCCACTCCCACCGCCTTTTCCTGCATCCCTTATGCCGTCATCGCATACCTCCCTCACCTGGGATTCCCAGTAATTTACATAATCCTCGACATCTGTATCCACGCAGCTTCTCACTGAGCCGGCGTTTCCTCCCGCGGTATTGTCATAAACTCCCCTGTATATTATCTGCCACAGCCGGTCTGTTTCACCTGTCTGTATGAGTATCCCGGCACATACCATGATGATCCATGCCAGAATATACAATATCTTGTCTCTGATCTTCTTATTCATAACAACACACCCCTCAAACAAGGTCATTTACGGATCCTATCATTCAAGTATATGTGTATAATGCGAAAAACATTACCCAAATCCGGCACATATGATTATCATGGTGTGACACCAATGCATATAAACCTACAGGGTGAGGGCATTTATCGCCTCGGATATGGTATAGCTTATTCTTTTCGCAAGCTCATCTATATTTTTCGGTGTGACAAACATATCAGCCATGTCTTCATCTATGAGACTTCTAGCTATCTGATATCTCTGTCCCTCTGTAAATTCTCTCATGATCTTTCTGCCATATGTCTCGTTAAACGCATCAGCCATCTCATCTAAGGAATCATCTATGATGGATGGAACTGATATCACCGTAGGAACTCCAAGTGCTATGACACGCCTTCCAAGGTTGTCTGCGCTGAGCGTCTTTCTGTTGTTCCCAACTCCTGATCCCGGACTTATCCCAGTATCTGTTATCTGTATGGTCGTGTTGAGTCTTTTGCTGCTTCTTGCGGCAAGGGCATCGACCGCTATCACTGCATCCGCATCGATCTTATCGCATATTCCCCTGACTATATCCAGAGTCTCTATGCCTGTCTGTGCCATAACTCCGGGACATATGGCACTCAGCGTCACACCTCCTTTCGGTGAAGGCTCAAGGTGTCTTGTTATAAACAGATTGTCAACGACAAGAGGACCTATGGAATCTGGCGTGACCTGCCTGTTGCCAAGCCCCACCACCAGTATGTTATCACATCCCTCCGTGAGGAGTCTGAGTCTTTCTCCGAGTTCATCCTTCAACTGTTCATTTATCGTCTCGTCTGGCTCTTTTAGGTGTCGGCTTTCTATTGTTATATATCTGCCCTTTGCCTTCTTCAGATTTTTCTCCCCCGCCTCATTGATAACATCTATAGTAGTAGTTCTTATACTCTTGTCCTCATTTACAACTGTCTTTACACGTACTCCCTCCATCTCTGTATTCCCGCCGGCACTCTCCCTGAGCTCTATAGCAAGATCTGTACGTATCTCTCTGTTCATGATCATCCTCCTAATATTTGATTTCACTGTTGCCATCATTTCTCTTTTTATCCGCAAATTTATCTGCCGTCCCCATGATTAAAATACCCCTGCAGATACCTGTTTATGTATCTGCAGGGGTATTTTTAGTTCATCAAATATATAACTCCTGTCAATCAGTCATCGCGAGGTCCTACATGACCTTGTTCAGAATCCTGTTTATGACCTCCGGATATCCGCATATCCTCATGACTGGTGGATTCCATTCAAGCGAAGCTGTTTTATAAAAACATGTTGACACGCCAACTTCTATTCCGCCCTCCATCTCGGATGATCTCACTATCCTTGGAAATTTTTTCTTGTCCTTCACCAGATCCCAGGCCGCATCCTTTATAGTAAATTCTACTATAGGATATCCGCCCTCATAACCTATTATCTTCGCGTCTTCCACATAAGAAAGTTCGTCTTTCCAGTACTCTACTGCTTCCTCTATTGATGCAAACATACCGTACCTCCTTAACTATTGCTGTCTATACTTTAACATCGGTCCTTATTTCAGGCAACCGGTTTGTTCCGTCTTTTCACTTTTATTAATTTTTGTTTTGTTGCATTATTTTTTTCTTTATTATTATACTTATATTTGATATACTAATTTGAAGTATGTATTTGTGGGATATCCCACCATTATTTTATGAAATTAACTTACAATCAAATATCTGGGAATATTGTTTCCCACATTTAAGGAGGTCTTTTTATGGATTTTACTAAAAAGGGAGCGGTCAAGGCTCAAAAAGAGCTGGTATCAAAACTCCCAAGGAACCGGAGGAAGTTCAGTATCTCGTTTTTTAAAGCGCTTCTGGTTCTGATCCTCGCATTTGTCATCGTTGGTGTGGGCGCCGGTTTCGGCGCGCTGAAGGGAATCCTTGATGACACGCCAAATGTAAATGCAGAGGCACTTATACCTACAGGATACAAGACGAAACTTGTATACCAGAATGGCAAGGAGATCACTACTCTTGCAAACTTTAATTCCAACAGAGAGTATGTATACTATGACTCCATACCGGCAGACCTTGTAAACGCATTTGTTGCAATAGAGGACAGGCGTTTCTGGGAGCACAACGGTATCGATGTACAGGGTATTGCAAGAGCTTTCATACAGGGTCTCAGCAAGGGTGACTTCGACGAGGGTGCTTCAACCCTCACACAGCAGCTCATCAAGAACAACGTTTTCAACGTTGGTCTTAACGAGACCACTTTCCTGCAGTCTCTTGAACGTAAGGTTCAGGAACAGTATCTCGCTGTTGAGATGGAGAAGCAGATAAGCAAGGAACACATAGTCGAGTATTATCTGAACACGATATACCTTGGCCAGGGCTGCTACGGTGTTGAGACAGCTGCCAAGAATTATTTTGATAAAGATCTCAGCCAGCTATCTGTTTCCGAGTGTACAGTGCTTGCATCAATTCCTCAGAACCCATCAAAGTATGATCCCATAGTTTATCCTGAGGAGAATGCTAAAAGAAGAAAAATGGTTCTGAAATATATGCTGGATCTTGAATATATAACAAAGGCTCAGTACGATGAGGCCTTAAACGATAAGGTGTATGACAGAATAGCAAAGATATCTAAGAAAGACAGTGAAGAGGAGAAGACAGAGGTCAACTCATATTACACAGACGAGGTCATCAAGCAGCTTCAGTCTGATCTGGAAGCCAAGGGATACTCAGAGGAAGATGCCGAGACTATGATATGGTCCGGCGGTCTCAAAGTTATCGTCTGCCAGGATCCGGAGATCCAGGAGATCGCTGATTCAGTCGTAAACGATGCTTCTTACTGGCCAGAACCTGTATACCAGTTGAACTATGCTCTCACACTTATTGATAAGGAGACAAAGGTCCAGACCAACTACAGTGTTGAGAATATGGAGAGCTGGTTCACCGAACAGCAGGGATACGAATATAGTGCGAGATACTACAGTGAGGATGAGGCTAGGGCTGATGCAGACACTTTCAAAGCTGCCATGATCGAAAAGAGCGGTGACGATGTATTTCTTGAGACATTCAAGCTTGTCATCCAGCCACAGGTCTCATTTACCCTCATGGATCAAAAGACAGGTCAGGTAAAGGCACTTGTCGGAGGACGTGGTGAGAAGACCGAGAACAGATCATTCAACCGTGCCACTGAAGCAACCAGACAGCCTGGTTCCTGCTTCAAGATCGTTGCAACATATCTCCCAGCACTTGAGGCATGCAACATGTCTCTCGCCACTGTGTACGACGATGCCCCATATTACTACGAGAATGGTAATCAGGTATTCAACTGGTATGGCGGTTACTGGGGACCAAAGACCATCAGATATGCAATCATGGAATCCATGAACATCATAGCTGTAAAGTGTATCACAGATGTCACACCTCAGCTTGCATACGATTATCTGTTAAAGCTTGGATTTACAACCCTTGTAGACAGAAAGACAGACAGCGACGGACTTATTCTTTCAGATATAAACCAGTCTCTCGCCCTCGGTGGTCTGACAAACGGTATCACCAACCTTGAGATCACAGCCGCATATGCAACCATAGCAAACGGCGGTAACTATATAAAGCCCGTATTCTATACAGAGGTATATGACCACGATGGCAACATTCTGATAGACAACAGAGAACCAGAAAAGACACGTGTCATATCCGAACAGACCGCCTGGCTTCTCACAAGTGCTATGCACGATGTTGTAGTAGGAGGTACAGGTTCCGGTGCAAACTCATCAACGGGTATGTACACAGCAGGTAAGACCGGTACAACCTCAGGCGACTTTGATAACTGGTTCTGTGGATATAACCCTTATTTCACCGCTTCTATATGGCTTGGAAATGACGAGAATATAACTTACAGTCCAGGCTCAATAAAGTGTTATATGTGGAGAGATATCATGGATCAGATCATCGAAAAGAAGGGACTTGACACATCCGTCACATTTGAAATGCCGGATGGAATCGTTCAGGCTACTGTATGTTCTGATACAGGACTTCTCCCATCAAACGGATGTCCTACTGTAACAGATTACTTTGATGCATCAAAGTTACCTACAAAGTATTGTCCTGGTGTTAAGAAGGTTACCGTATGTAACGAGTCCCACATGCTTGCAAACAAAGCGTGTCCGGAGACCACAACATATATATACAAGCTCAATTCAGACGGTGAGTATGTTCTCGATGGATACATGTGGGATCAATCACTTCTGAAGGAGCACTGTAACATTCATCTCGACAAGAAGAAGGATAAAAAGACCACAACTCAGAAAACTACTCAGACGACTGAGGCTACAACAACTGAGGAACCTACGCCAGAACCTACAACTGAGGAACCTACAAGTGAGGATCCACCAACGGACGAACCTACAAGTGAGGATCCACCAACAGATGAACCTACAAGTGAGGATCCACCAACGGATGAACCTACAAGTGAGGATCCTACGACATCAGAAGATATTGTAACCACCGAAGATCAATCTGGAGGTGAATAATGCTTCTGATGATCTGCTCAATATCGATATAAAAATATGTCCTGCCACGATCATTGTGGCAGGACTTTTTTATTTTATCAAATGCTAACTAAATACCATTATTTTGTCATCTTCGGTTTAAATATCAGTGAAGCCAGATAACCAAATATCAGCGCTGCTGAACTGCCAACCGCAGCCATCTGAAATCCGCCCCTGAAAAGTCCTATGAAACCATCTTTGTCAACCGCCTCCGTTATACCCTTCCACAGGTTGTAACCAAATCCCGTAAGAGGTACTGAGGCACCACACTCCGCATACTTCAATATCGGCTCATAAAGTCCAAGTGCTCCGAGAACTACACCTGAGCACACCAGGATCACCATGATCCTGCCTGGCATCAGCTTAGTCTTGTCCATAAGGATCTGCGCAAGTGCGCATATCACTCCACCTATCACAAAAGCTTTTATATAATCCATATCATTTTCCTTTCGACATTTCATGATGTTCTATCACCACAGCATGTGCAACTCCCGGAATCGTCTGCCCCTCATTGAAACTCACTGTTGAGAGAAGCGCACCTGTCGGCACAAACAGAACCCTCTTCCACTCCCCGGAGCTGACCTTCTTCAATATATAACCAGCCAGCACCGTGGCAGAGCAGCCGCATCCGGAGCCACCTGAATGTGTGTCCTGTTCCTCATTGTCAAATATCTCTATGCCGCAATCCATATGATTGTCCGATATGTCAACCTGGTTCATCTTGAGTAGATCTGTAAGGATCTTTTTTCCGACCTTTCCTAGATCGCCTGTTATTATCCTGTCATAGTATGTCGGCTCGATATCAAAGTCCTGCAGATTCTGATATATCACATCCGCAGCAGCTGGCGCCATACACGCCCCCATATTGAGTGAATCCTTAACTCCATAATCTACTATCCGTCCTGTTGTTATGCCCTTTATACATACTTCCGACTCTCTGTCCGACACCACAAAGGCTCCGCTTCCGGTAACCGTCCAGGTAGCTGACAGGGGCCGCTGGTTTCCATATTCGAGGGGAAACCTGAACTGCTTTTCTGCG